>NZ_JAFFZF010000023.1:0-86919 GCF_016924115.1 Gordonia sp. BP-119 | reverse complement strand
TGACTCCTCGAGGATTCTTTAGACGGTTGACTCGAAGGATCACACGGTGGCCGCTCTACATCCGTGTACAACACGTAGCTGCAGGCGATCTCGGCCACCGAGTTACACCACCCTATGGGGCACTACTGACCGCCGCGCCCGCTGGTGTCAGGATTCGTCACCTAACGACGGATGGTACCGATGAATAAGAATGAGATACCGGCATCGCCGACGCCGCACATCCAGCGTTGTGCAGGACCGCAAGGCCAGGGACAAATCAGCACCGGATCAGGTCTCGAGGGGAGAAGTCGAGCCCACGGTCGCGCATATTCGATTTGTAGTGACTGCGGCACTCCCGACCGGAAGGAACCCCAACGATGGCCGCGAAGTTCGAACTGTTCACCGACGAGGCCCGGCAAGAACCGTTTCCATCTGAAGCAGCCAACGGCGAAATCATCGCCGCCAGCCACGCATATGAGTCGAAGGCCTCAGCGCGAACCGGGATCGAGTCGGTCAAACACAACGCCGGCGACGCCACAGTCGACGACCAGACCACCTAGGCACCACACAGTCGCGCACTACTCATGTCGACCGCAGTCCAAGGACTGAACCTGCCCATTCGACCACGGACCAGACTCACTCACCGGCATCGAGTGGATCGAACGACTCAATCGCATACATGCCCATTTCCATCCGAAAGAAGGACTCGCTCTACACCCTGTCGACGCTCGCACTTGACCCCCACGATCTGACCGCGGCGCTCTGACACTCTCCACCCGTTCCGACAGAACTCGAGGCGCAGCCACCGTTGCAGACGTCGCCTACGACAATGGGTTTGCTCATGTGGCACGGTTCGCGGCCGCCTACAAAGCCGCCTACGGTGAAGCCCCTATCTTATGTCAAGTAAGCCCCTGCATATTGCATCAGATGCAACACGTGGCCTGAGATCCGTCATTTGGATGTCAGTTGGCGACCTGGGGATTCGTCACTCGTGTCAGTAGCGCTCGTCACCGGAGTCATCTACCCGTGCGTATCTCGAGCGCGCACCGCCACCCTGACTCTCGATCTGTAGATCAGCGGATGCCTTCGGCCGCCAGGCCCTCGCGCTGCTGGGTGGCGTCGATGCTGAATGCGCCGCCGTGGATCAGCTCACCGAGGCCACTACCGAGGCATTCCAGCAGTACCCCGACTACGCGGTGATCACCAGTTTTCCTGGCCTGGCTGACCTCTCCGGCGCTCGGGTGCTCGGCGAGATCGGCGACGACCGCGAGCGGTTCACCGACGCCCGTTCGCTGAAGGACCTACGCCGGTTCTGTGCTGATCACGCGGGCCTCCGGGCGCAGCATCTCGATTACCCGCCGCGTGGTGAAGAACAACCGACTCAACGCTGCAGGATTCCTTTGGGCGTTCGCCGCGATGGCGAAAGCCGGCGCACCCCAAGACCATTAACGCCGAGGACGCGACCGCGGCGATCGGCACGCCGCTGCGCTTCGGCACCTCTTCGACCGCTTGCTCGGGCAGCTCCACTACTGCTTGCAAACCGGTCAGCACTACGACCCGATCAAGGCGTTCGGGCCCGCTCAGGACGCGTCCTTCGAGATCGCGGCTTGACCTCTTGGTGTGATCGGAGGTCTTCTTCGGCGCGTTCAAGACCGATATCGACGCCGAACTCGCCCAGCTCGGCCCGACCGGGTACCGGCCCTTGTGGGTGCGCGACACCCTGTTCTGAGTCAGCAGCACGGCGCCTCGCCGGCCGGGTCGATGAGCGCCTCGGCCAGTGGGCGTGCGAGCTGGGTGTAGGCGTCGGCGACCGGTAGCACGGTCATCCCAGGATGCTCGGATCGCCACTGCTCGGCGGCGTCGGGAGTGGCCAGGAACATCTGCGGATTGCAGCAGGTGGCGCGGACCTGCCCGCCCCGGATCCCGGCGGGGTCGACGAAGGCCACCATCGCGGCGGCCGGTTGCAGGTCGGTGACTCCCGTGACTGGATCGACGGTCAATCGCACGGCGCTGACGGTAACCGGGCACTCGGATTCGACGTGTGCGCTCGCCCCGATCACGGCGGGGAAGACGAGCGTGTCGGGCGCACACCAGGTGTAGAGCTGATGGCCTGCGACGGTGAATCGGTGCGGGGTCGGATTCAGGGTCAATCCCCACCCGAGGACCCGGCCCTGCTCGTCGTATTCGATGTCGGCGCCGATCGGTGTCTCTTCGAGATCTCCGGCGTCGACACCGGCTGCGGCCGCCAACTCCGTGACGGTGACCGGCGCTCCGTGGGCCAGCAGCCGCAGCGCGGCCCGCAGCAGCGCCCGGTCACGGTCGGCTGGTGCGATCGTGGCGAAAACGTCGGCGGGAATGGAGTCGGTGCTCATGAGAGTCAGCCTTTCCGAGAATGCGTCGGGTGCGATGTCGATGACGGTAGGGTCTGCCCCCGGGGGCAGAGTCAAGCCCGCGTCGGGCATCGGCACGGACCTCGGTCCAGCACACATCGTCGGCGGCCCACCGCGCACGGTGGATGCTGGTGAAGTCGTCGATGCGGTCGAGGATCTGCTGGGCGTCGCTGATCCGGCGGTGCAGCCGCTGTCGCGACCGCTCCAGTAGCTCGGCCAGACGCGCGCCGACCGCTCCGTCTCCACTATCGACGGCGTCATCGGTGAGCTGGCAGATCTCGGCGATGGTGAGCCCAAGCCCGCGCAGCTCGCCGATGAACCGCACACACCACAGTGCGTCATCGGTGTACAGGCGGTAGCCGGCCGCGCTGCGCCCCAGGGTGTGGATGAGCCCGAGGTCGGTGTATTCACGCAACGCCTTCACCCTCACCCCGGTCCGCGCCGACAACACGCCGATCGTCATGTGCCCGTTCATCTCGGCCTTTCCTGGAGGAGATCGTCAGCCTGCGCAGCAGGACAGTTTCGTCACGTCGGTGGTGAAGGTCTGGGCGGTCAGTTTCAACGCTTCGGCCATGGTCAGATACGGCGCCCAGCTGTGGGCGAGCCGGTCGACGGTCATACCCGCGGTCATCGCGTATCCGGCGGCGGTGATCAGGTCTCCGGCACCCTCGGCCAGCGCGTGCACGCCCAAGATCCGGCCGGTATCGGCGTCGGCGACGATCTTGGCCAGGCCACGGGTATCGCGATTGACCAGCGCCCGCGCCACACTCGACAACGCCAGCGTCCGGCACCGGCACCGGTATCCGGCCGTCACCGCCTCGGCCTCGGTGAGCCCCACGGCGGCGATGGCGGGGCTGGTGAACGTCAGCCGCGGCACTGTGGCGTAGTCCAGGACCCGATCCGCGTCGGCGAACGCGTTGTCGGCCACCAGCGTTCCCTGCGCGGCGGCCACATACACGAACTGCGGGCCCCCGGCCACGTCCCCGGCCGCCCAGATCCGGGCATTGCCGGTGCGCTGACGGTCATCGACGATCACCGCGCCGCGCCCGTCGACACCGACCCCGACCGCCTCCAGGCCCAGCCCCGCGGTGTTCGGGCGGCGACCGGTCGCGACCAACACGTGTTCGGCCCGCAGCTCGCTGACCCCGGCCCGAGTGCGCACGCTCACCAGCTTGTGGCCGCCACCGGCCAGGACCTTCTCGACGGTGGCCGCGGTCAACACGGCGATATGCTCATCGGCGAAGACAGCCTCGATCGCGGCCGAGATTTCCGGTTCCTCGCCCGGCGCCAGCCGCCCCAGGGCCTCGATCACCGTCACCCGGGCGCCGAGGCGGGCGAACAACTGGGCTTGTTCGAGCCCGACAGTGTTGCCGCCGATCACGATCAGCGACTCCGGGAGCCGCTTCAGGTCCATGGCGGTGGTCGAGGTCAGATACCCGGCCTCGACCAGACCGTCGATCGGCGGGATCCACGGCGTCGCACCGGTCGCGATCAGGTAATGGCCAGCCTCGATCACCCGGGTCCCGCCGTCGTTCGCTCCGACCCGCAACCCCGGCGCCGCACTCGTGCCGTCGAACACTGCCGTGCCGGAGACGATCTCCCACCCGTACTCGCCCGCCAGCTCGATGTACTTGTTTGCCCGCAGCTGCGCGACCAGCGCGTCCTTACCGGCGATCAGGCCCGGAAAATCCAGCGGCACCGCAGCGGCACCCAGGCCGGGAAACCGGTCGGCGGCGGCTGCGGCGTGGCGGGCCTCCGCGGCGGCCAGCAACGTCTTCGACGGCACACACCCGACGTTCACGCAGGTGCCACCGACGGTGTCGCGCTCGATCATCACCACGGACCTGCCGTGGCCGACCGCGGCGATAGCGGCGGCGAACGCCGCCGAACCGGACCCGACGATCGCCAGATCCGGACGGGATTGTGTCGTGGCCACGCCTGCCTCCTGAGGGGTTGAGCAACCGCGTCGCCAGCCAACGGCTGCTATTCGCATTGACGAATACCTACAGGGCTCATACTATGCGCTTAAGCGAATAGTTCAAGTGGTGTGGAGGTGCCCCATGTCCCGGTCCACGACCGCCGTGCCCGGCGACGAGCTGGCGTGCACACATCTGGATACGACGGCGAAGTTCTTTCGCGCCCTGTCGGATCCGACCCGGTTGAAGCTGCTGGAATACATCCTCGCCGGCGAACGCACCTCGGCCGACTGCGTCGCGCACGCCGGCATCTCCCAGCCGCGGGTGTCGGTGCACCTGTCGTGTCTGGCCGATTGCGGATACATCGTCGCGCGCCGCGACGGCAAGAAGCTGCGGTACACGGTCGGAGACCCGCGCGTGGCCGAACTGGTGCTGCTCGCCCGGTTGCTCGCGGCCGACAACGCCGCCGCCCTGACGTGCTGCACCCGCATCGACCAGGTACCGGACGGTGACCGGACATGAACGCCCTCGACAGCCCTCACGTCTCGGCAGCCGCTCACCGTCGGCGGGTTCACCGCGGCTGGGACTGGGTGTCAAGCTCGCCGAGGTCGATGCCGAGCTCGCCGAACTCACCGCGGTCCGGCGACACCCTGGCCGCCGCGCTGGCGGCCGGACGCGAAGACCTGCTCGAGCGCAGCGAATCCCCCTGCTGCCCTGTCCCATCGACACCGAACCCAGCGCCAGGCAGCGGTGGCTCGGCGAGCTGCGGGGGAGGCCGTTGTGGCTGCTGCGACCTAGACACGCCGCTGGCGGGCTTGCATCGGGACCGCGGCACTGCTGCCTGGGCTGTTGCGCGGTGGTGCCCCGCTGCTGATCGCGGCCGTAGCACTGAGCAGCGGCACGCTGCTGGTGAGCCTGTCATGGCTCCAACCGCTCGGATTCGCCCATCGGACTCGGGCTCCTCGGACTGATCTGGTCCCGCCAATGACTCGCGCCCGCGGCTGCGATGAGGGCTGCGCAGCCACACCTTCCGGCGACGCGGGCACTCCGGCCCGCACCACCGCCGCGACCTGGCTCAGGCCGTCACCGAGTTTGGCGCCTGCGAGGCCACCACGGTGATCAGCACCGTAGCCATCAACGGCGCCATCGCCGGTGCTCACCGCGCGCCGAGACCCGCTGCCCGGTCCCGGCGCGCGGTACACCTGGGGTGAGCCACGCCAGCGTCAGTGGGATGACGATCAACACGAGGAACGCTTCCAGGAACGGTCCGGCCTCCACGAACTCGGCCAGATCCGACGTAGAGCCGCAGCTGGTGGCAGGGACACCGCTCCGCCGCGCCAGCTGGGTAATACGCATCATCACCACCCCGCGACCCTGAACCTTCGACTCGACTCGAAGGTCAGACCGGCCGTGACGGTTGCCCCCGAGGGCGGTGTGGCCCCGGCGGCCGGTCCCGTGTCCGCGACGAATCAACCTGGTCTGATCGCCGCGCTACTCAGCGGCGGCCCGTGGTGCGCGAGTGTTGGGTGGGCGAAACCTGAGGGCGGGCAGCCACCAGTTCCAGCCGCCGAGCAGGCGCATGAGGGCGGGGACGAGGACGAGGCGGATGAGGACGGCGTCGATGGCGACGGCGACGGCAAGGGCGAGTCCGAGTTGTTTGAGTTCGAGGATGTCGGCGGTGAGGAAGCTTGCGAAGATGGCGATCATGATCGCGGCGGCCGCGGTGATGGGGCGTGCGGTGTGGGTGAGCCCGGCCGCGACGGCGCGCTGGTTGTCGCCGCTGGCGTCCCAGTATTCGCGGATGCGACGAATCAGGAACACCTCGTAGTCCATCGAGAGCCCGAACAGTAGCGCGAACACCACGGTGGGTAGGTAGACCTGCACGAATCCGGGGCTGGTGAAGTCGAGGACATTCTCGCCCAGACCCCACTGGAACACCGCGACGGTGATACCGAGGGCGGCGCCGGTGGCGAGCAGGTTCATCGCGATGGCCTTGAGGGGTAAGGCGATACTGCGGAAAGCGGCGATGAGGAAGACCAGCGAGGCGGTCAGCACCAGGGCTACGACCAGCGGAAGTTTGGTGGTCATTTCGTCGGAGAGATCGACGAATTCGGCGGTGCTGCCGCCGATGCGGATCTCGGCTCCGGCTGCGCCGGCGGCTGTGTTGCGCAGGTCGCGGACGAGGTCGGTGGCGGCCATCGAGTCGAAGGTGACCGAGGGGATCGCCATCGCGAGCATTCGACCGTCATTGAGCTGGGCGGGCAGGACGGTGTCGATGCGGGCGTCGCCGTCGATCTCGGTCAGGAATCGGTTGACCCGTGCTTCGGCGTCTGCGGTGAGTGGGGTGTCGCTGGGGCCGGTGGCGATGATCTCGACCGGGGAGAGTGCTCCGGGCGGGAAGTTGGTGTTCAATGCGGTGCTGGCGCGTCCGGTCGGGGTGTCGTCGAGGGCGGTGGTGCCCATGTCGAGGCCGTAGCGGATCCCGAATACCGGCAGCGCGGCGAGGACCAGCACCGCTGCGGCCGCGGTGCCGAAGAGGACGGGTCGGCGCATGACGAGATACGCCCAGCGCGCCCAGCGGCCACCGAGAACGCCGGGAGCGTCGGTGGCGCTGTCGGCAGGGCGCCAGCGGGCCGGGAGACTACCGCGGTTGACAGCCGGGCCCAAGGCGGCGAGCAGGGCGGGTAGCAGGGTGACGGCGACGGTGAGCATACTGGTGACGGCGGTGGCGACGCCGATGGCGATGCCACGGAAGATCGGTGCCTGGATGATGATCAACGCGCACAGCGAGATCATCACCACCAAGCCCGAGACCAGAATCGTTTTGCCTGCTGTGGCGAGGGAGCGACCGACGGCGCCGCTGATCGCGGCATGGTCTGGCCCGGTGTGGTGGGTGAGTTCTTCGCGGAAGCGGCTGACGATGAACATCGCGTAGTCGATACCGACGCCGAGGCCCACCATGGTGGCCATGGCCACGGTCAGCGAATCGAACGCGGTCACAGCAGTGAGGGTGAACAACACTCCGACCGCGGTCAGCATCCCGGCGATGGCCACTGCGATCGGGACCGCCGCTGCGGCCAGGGCGCCGAGGGCGAGGACGAGCAGGACCAGCGCGACCGGGATGCCGATTGCCTCGGCGCGGGCCAGGTCGGCGTTCTGCAGTTCGGTGGCCGCGTTCTGTACCGCCGAGTACCCGGTGACCCCTACGTCGATGGAATCGTCGCCGGTGGTGGCGATGGCGTCTTGCAGGTCGCGCGCGACTTTCGCGCGTTCGGCCATGTCGCCGTCCATGCCGGCGAGCGCGATCGCGACGTGACCGTCGGCCGAGATCTGGGATCCGGGCAGCCCGTCGTAGGGGCCGACGACGTCGACCACGCCCTCGACCGCGGTGGCGGCGGTGATCGTGCGAGCCACCGCTGCACGGAACTCGGCGTCGGTGGCGGTGACCGCGCCAGACTGCAGCACGATGACCGCCTGTTCCGTACCGAACTGCGGGAAGTGCCGGGCAACCAGGCGATCCACCTCGGTGGACTCCGAGCCCTCGACACCGAAATCCATCGCACCGAGCCGGTTCTCGAGCAGCGGGTAGGCCACCGCGCACACCACCAGCAGCAGTCCCCAGACCGCCAGGACCGCACGTCTGCGCCGGGCCATCAGAACGCCCCACCGATATAGCACTCCGGGCGAGCCCGGCGGCGATGGTTGCTGAGGCGAGTTCTCGACGACGGCGGACTTCTGCTGGTTCACGCGTCCTCCCTCCGTAGCGACCACGAATTGATCGCCATATCACGATGTAATCGTTGAAACGAGATTAATCACACTCTCACTCGATATCAATAGCTTTCGCCGCTATCATCGCTTTATGGCGATTAATGATGGCGGGGGTTGCCTCGTCGAGACGCAGGGGTTGGATCCGGCGGTGGCCCTGTTCCACAGCCTCTCCGATGCGACACGGTTGGCGATCGTGCACCGGCTGGCGTGCGGGGAAGCGCGGGTCTTGGACCTGATGGCCGGGCTCGGACTGGCTCAGTCAACGGTATCGGCGCACGTAGCGTGCCTGCGCGACTGCGGGCTGGTCGTGGGCCGCCCGCAAGGGCGGCAGGTGTTCTACAGCCTGGCCCGCCCGGAGTTGATGGACCTACTCGCCTCGGCAGAGACCTTGCTCGCGGCGACAGGCAATGCGGTGGCGTTGTGCCCGAACTACGGCACCGACTCCACCACCGAGACGGAGAGCGCGGAGGTACGAGCATGAGCGACGCATGCGGCTGCGGCCACGACGAACCCGCCGGTGACGGCGAGGCCGAGGAACGCGAACCCGAAAAGCTCTGGGAAGTCAGTGAACTGCGCGCCGCCGCGGTCGCCGGAGTGCTGCTGGTCGCGGCACTGATCGTCGGCTGGACCGGCGGCCCACGCGCCGTCGAGTTGGGGTTGGAGATCGCCGCACTGCTCGTCGGTGCATACACCTTCGTCCCCTCCACGCTCAAACGGCTGGCCAAGGGCAAGATCGGTGTCGGCACGCTGATGACGATCGCCGCGATCGGCGCGGTGATCCTCGGCGAGGTCGGCGAAGCCGCCATGCTGGCGTTCCTGTTCTCCATCAGCGAGGGCCTCGAGGAGTACGCGGTCGCGCGCACCCGCCGCGGGCTGCGCGCCCTGTTGAACCTGGTACCGGACCGGGCCACCGTGCTACGCGACGGCACCGAAACCGTCATCGCCCCTGCCGAGCTGCGCGTCGGGGATCGGATGCTGGTGCGCCCCGGTGAGCGGGTCGCGACCGACGGGGTGATCGTCGACGGGCGTAGCGCGCTGGATGTTTCGGCGATCACCGGCGAATCGGTACCGGTAGAAGCCGGGCCGGGCGCGGAGGTGTTCGCCGGGGCGATCAACGGCACCGGTGTGCTGACCGTCGAGGTCACCACGACCGCCGAGGACAACTCCCTGGCACGGATCGTGCGGATCGTGGAGGCCGAGCAGGCCCGCAAGGGCGACGCTCAACGCTTGGCCGACAAGATCGCCAAACCGCTGGTGCCCGGCATCATGATCGCCGCCACAGCCATCGCGGTGATTGGCGCGCTCTTCGGGGATCCGGTCACCTGGATCGAACGTGCGCTGGTGGTGCTGGTCGCCGCCTCACCGTGCGCGCTGGCGATCTCGGTGCCGGTGACCGTGGTCGCCGCGATCGGTGCGGCGAGCAAGCTGGGTGTGCTGGTCAAGGGCGGTGCCGCACTCGAGGCGATGGGCCGGGTGCGCGAGGTCGCGCTGGACAAGACCGGCACGCTGACGGCGAACAAGCCTGCCGTCGTCGAGATCGCCGCCACCGGCGGTGTGCACGGGGACCGGGTGCTGGCGGTCGCGGCCGCGCTGGAATCGCGCAGTGAACATCCCCTCGCCCGCGCCATCCTCGCCGCCGTCGACACCGTCACTCCCGCCACCGACGTCGAGGCGGTCACCGGTGCCGGGTTGACCGGCCGCGTCGACGGACGCCGGGCGCGGCTGGGCCGTCCGGGCTGGATCGAACCGGGTGTTCTGGCCGCCGATGTGGAACGGATGCAGCACGCGGGGGCGACCGCGGTGCTGATCGAGCTCGACGGCCAGGTGATCGGTGCGATCGCTGTGCGCGACGAACTGCGGCCCGAGGCACACGAGGTCATCGACCGATTGCACGCGCTGGGAATCCGGGTCTCGATGCTCACCGGTGACAACGCCCGCACCGCCGCCGCTCTGGCCGCTGAGGCGGGGATCGAGGACGTGCACGCGGATCTGCGCCCGGAGGACAAGGCCCACATCGTGGGCGAACTGCGCAGCGACCGGTTCACCGCGATGGTCGGCGACGGCGTCAACGACGCCCCCGCACTGGCAACCGCCGACCTCGGTGTGGCGATGGGCGCGATGGGCACCGATGTCGCTATCGAAACCGCGGATGTGGCGTTGATGGGTGAGGACCTGCGGCACCTGCCGCGGGCTCTCGAGCACGCTCGTCGGGCTCGCCGGATCATGTTGCAAAACGTCGGTTTGTCGTTGGGGTTGATCACGATCTTGATCCCGCTCGCGCTGTTCGGGATTCTCGGGTTGGCGGCGGTGGTGCTGGTGCACGAACTCGCCGAGATCGTCGTCATCGCCAACGGTGTCCGCGCCGGACGCACCAAACCCCTGGCCTCGCTGACCGATTCGGCGGCAAAGCCCGCACCGGTACTGGCCGGAGCGCCCGCGTGACCGCCACCGCGTCGTCTGCTCCCACCGTGTCGCGGTGGGGGCGGCGACTGCGGTGGGTCGCTGCCGCGGCCGCGCTGGCCGGTATCGACCTCACGCTCAAAGCGTGGGCGCAGACCACGCTGGCCGGGGCCCCGATCGAGGCGGGTCCGGTGGACCTTAAGTTGGCGTTCAACCCGGGAGCGGCGTTCTCGATCGCCGCCGACGCACCGAGCTGGGTGATGCTCACGCTCACCACGGTGATCACCACCGCGGTCGCGGTCGGCGGATGGGTGGTCGCGCCGCGCGCGAACCTGCTCACCCGCGTCGCGCTCGCCGCGATCCTGGGCGGTGCCGCCGCCAACGTCATCGACCGGGCCCCCGACGGTGTGGTCACCGACTACCTGCACACCGGCTGGTGGCCCACCTTCAACCTCGCCGACACCTTCATCGTGCTCGGCGCGACCGCCCTCATCATCGCCACTCTGATCGGAAACTCCGATGAGCGAGAACCACTCTCACCCGAACACCACGCCGACGACCGGGACTGAGCCGGGCCCGTCACGTCGGTGGGCAGGGCTGGCGGCGCTGGTCGTCGCCCTGCTCACCGTCGGGCTGGACCTGATGGTTCTCAACGTCGCCCTGCCCACCCTGGCCCAAGACCTCGGCGCGAGCACCACCCAGTTGCAGTGGATCGTCAACGCCTACACCCTGGTCTTCGCCGCGCTCATGCTGCCCGCCGGCGGCTTCGGTGACCGCTACGGTCGCAAACGGCTGCTGCTGATAGGTTTGGTCGCCTTCGTCGCCGCCTCGGCCTGGGCCGCTTTCAGCGGGTCCACCGGCTCGCTGATCGCCGCCCGCGCGGTCATGGGCATCGGGGCCGCGATCATCGTGCCGCTGTCGCTGGGGATCCTGCCGACCCTGTTCGGCCCCGACCAGCGTCGCCGCGCGATCGCGGTGTGGGTCGGTGCACTGGGTGTCGGGTTGCCGCTGGGGCCGATCGTCGGTGGCTGGCTGCTGCAGCATTTCTGGTGGGGCTCGGTGTTTCTGATCAACGTCCCGGTCGGTGTCGCCGCCCTGGTTGCCTGTGTGGTGCTGTTGCCCGAATCGGTCGACCCGCATGCACCGGCGTTGGACTGGCTCGGGATCCTCACCGCCGTGCCCGGTACGGCGGCGCTGGTATTCGGCATCATCCAGGCTCCCGCGTACGGGTGGACCGATCCCGTCGTGCTCGCGGCTCTGGCGGCCGGTGTGTGGCTGATCGCGGGATTTCTGGTGTGGGAAAGCCGTGCCCGCGACCCATTGGTCGATCTGGCACTGTTCACCAATCCGGCCTTCACCTGGCCCACCCTGGCCGCAACCGCGGGCACCTTCACCCTGGTCGGCGTGCTGTTCGTGCTGCCGCAATACCTGCAGATACTGCGCTACCACGACGCCTTCGGCACCGGCCTGCGCTTGGTGCCTCTGGTGCTGGCGATCATCGTCGCCGCAGCCGCTGTGGACAAGATCGTGACCCGACTCGGCGCCAAAATCCCGATCGCCACCGGCATGGTGATCGCCGCGGCCGGATTCGTGCTCGCATCCCGCATCACCGTCGACTCCGGCTACGGCTTCGTCGCGGTGTGCCTGGCGACCGTGGGCCTGGGAGCCGGGCTGGCGTTGGCGCCGGCTGTCGACGCGGTCATGGCGAGCCTGCCCGAGCATCGCAGCGCCGCAGGAGCTGGGTTGCTGATGGCCATTCGACAGGTCGGTGCCGCGTTCAGCGTCGCGATCCTGGGCACCCTGCTCACCGTCGTTTACACCCGCGACCTCGACCCCCACCTGAGCGGCCTGCCCGAACCAGTGGTCAGCGCGGCGCGTGACAACATCGCCGGAGCGCAACTTGCCGCGACCCAGATTCCCGGCCCAGCGGGCGCCGATCTGGCCGCGTCCAGCGCCCACGCCTACAGCCACGCCATGTCCGCAGTGTTCCTTGCCAGCGCCGCCATCAGCGCACTACTGGCCGCGGCCATCGCCGCCAAACTCCCCAACCACACTCCTGCGCCCGCGCCGACATCACCGGCGCGTGATCGAAACTGAAATAGCCACTCCCATGACAGCGGCTACGGCACGCGACACAACTGCGTGTCAGCCGAGCAGCAGTGCACTCCCAGAGAAAGGGCATCCGCCGGAATGGTTACCTCGATCCTGCAGGCCATCGGACTCTTCCTGGTGACCAACATCGACGACATCATCGTGCTTTCGCTGTTCTTCGCCCGCGGCGCGGGAACCCGCGGAACAACGGCCGCCATCGCGACCGGACAATATCTCGGTTTCGGAGCGATCCTCGCCGTGTCGGTCCTCGTAGCGCTGGGAGTCACGGCGCTGCTGCCCGAAGAAGCCATCGCCTACTTCGGGCTCATTCCTCTGCTGCTCGGTCTGCTCGCCGCCTGGAGAGCATGGCGCAACAACGGCGACGACGATGAACGGTTCGAGGGCAAGAAGGTCGCGGTCTGGACGGTGGCGGCGGTGACCTTCGCCAACGGCGGCGACAACATCGGCGTCTACGTCCCGGTCTTCGCGACCGTGGGTACAGCGGCGATCGTCGCCTACTCGGTCGTGTTCCTGCTCTTGGTCGCCGTGCTGGTGTTCACCGCGAAGTTCCTCACCACCCGCAAGGCCATCGCCGAGATCTTGGAACGGTGGGAACACATCCTGTTCCCGCTCGTGCTGATCGTTCTCGGAATCGTCATCCTCGTCAGCGGCGGCGCATTCGGCCTCT
Organism: Gordonia sp. BP-119; assembly: GCF_016924115.1. NCBI lineage: Bacteria > Bacillati > Actinomycetota > Actinomycetes > Mycobacteriales > Gordoniaceae > Gordonia > Gordonia sp. BP-119. The sequence goes on along the minus strand of NZ_JAFFZF010000023.1, from coordinate 73,684 downwards.
GACCGTCGTCCCGGTCTGCACGGCCCAGATCACGGAGGACAGCGGCGATCGGCTCCAAAGAATGAAGTGCTATTCGAGGCCGTAACCGGTAGACAGCCGTCCTTCGGTTGGTCCATGGTTGTGCTCAGGGGCGCTGCACCGTTGTGGCACTACTACCACTGTGGCACTACTACCATCGACGTAGTTCAAGGCCTCCGGCAACGTGGGGCTTCTACCGCGCCTAGCGGGGTCGCTCGTGCAAACGCTTTAGTCGGGCGCTGTCATCGTTGCGAACTGTTTCCGCCCCAGCGCATAGCCCTGACCCACTGGTCAACTTAAAACGCTGATGGAACCGTGAGGGGCGCCGGTTCGGCGCGCCCGCGCGGAGAGAAACTAACCCACGTAGTAGTAACCTGTTCGTGGCTCGTTTGATATCGATCTGTTCCATCCGGGACGACTCTTGGACTGAAGGACCTTCCTTGGCACGGCATCGCAAAGCTGACCCCAGCCCGCTCCCCATTGGTATGCACACGTCCCCTCGCGGTGCCTCGGCGGCCTTCACCCTCGGAGCCACGGGGCCGCAGCCTTCGGGTGTCGCGCGTGCGGCGGGGCGACATCGGATGCCTCCCTCCCCCGAAGCTGTGGTCAGGTCCATCCGGCCCGCTACCTCTGTTCCCCCGCGCGCGTCGCACGCTCGGTCGGGGGGTGCGCCCGGGACGTCTTCATCTTCATATCTACCTCGCGATGGCCGTCCATACACGTCTCGCTCGCATGATGTATGGCCGCGCGCAGCCCGGTTCGATCATAGGGGTTTCGGGCCACCGCGCACACCGCGCACGGTCGATCTCGGCAGGAACCCAGGGCCGCACCGCCTACTGCTCCATGGGAGCGGGCGTCCGGTCTCGATTGCCAAGGCAGTCAGCAAGTTCGATCTGCTTTTCTCGACGTGCTCGACGACGAGAAGGTCTCGGGCGCATCAGCCAGGTCGACGGCCGTTGCCGGGCTGAGTGGATCGCTCGTGGCCGCGGTGGTTCTCTGTGTAGCCGGCGGGGCCGCGGCCACCGCGCTCGCCGATCGTCACAATCCAACGAACACCCCAGCGCTCATGGCTGGCGTGTCCGCCGACGACCGATCCGCAGCAGCGCCACGACCTGTAGCCCCCGGATCGGTGGACGAAGAACAAGGCACCACTCTGGCAAGGGCATCGTCACGCGATGAGCTGTCCGCGGCCGTGCGGGAGCTAGCCTCGTGCTTTCACGCTGATTCCGTGTCGTGAATGAAGAATGGTGCCCTGACCTGGGATGATTGAGATTGCGAAGTCATCAATCGGACCAGATCGAGGAGCACCATTCAGGTGAGTAAGTCTACGTCGCCCTATCCCGTGCTGTCTGCAGATGGCACCGGAACCGGGGTAGTGTCGCAAGCCGGCGCCACGGTGTTGCTGCGGACAGCCGAGAAAACGGGCCTGACCACCGATTTATCGGACGCGTTGACACCGTGGCGTAAACCCCTGGCGACCCACGATCCAGGCAAGATCATCACGGATCTGGCCGTGGCAGTCGCGATCGGCGGTGATTGTCTGGCCGACATCAACCAACTGCGCGCCGACCCCGCCGTATTCGGTCAGGTCGCCTCTGACCCCACGGTGTCACGACTGATCTCGGCGTTGGCCGCCGACGCCCCAGCGGCATTGACGGCCATCAACTCCGCCCGCGCTGCTGCCCGGGCAGAGTGCTGGTCAGCAGCCGCCACGTCCGCCCCCGATCACGACGCCGATACTGGCGATCCCCTGATCGTCGATCTCGACGCAACCTTGGTGACCGCGCACTCGGAGAAACAGGATGCGGCACCAACCTACAAGCGCGGGTTCGGTTTCCACCCGCTGTGTGCGTTTGTCGATCACGGTAGCCAGGGCACTGGCGAACCCCTGGCCATCCAATTGCGGCCCGGCAACGCCGGCGCCAACACCGCCGCCGACCACATCACGGTCACCGCCGCCGCACTCGAGCAGCTACCGACGGTGCAGGGGTATCGGGTCGGCAAGTCGGTGCTGGTACGCACCGACTCGGCCGGCGGCACCCACGAGTTCCTCGGCTATCTCACCCGCCGGCGCCTGGCCTATTCAGTGGGATTCGGGCTGACCGAGACCATCGCGGCCGCAACCGACCGGATCAGTCCCGAGGCGTGGACCCCGGCCTACGATGCCGACGGCGTGCAACGCGACGGGGCGTGGGTGGCCGAGTTGACCGGGTTGATCGACCTATCGGGCTGGCCGCAGGGGATGCGTGTGATCGTCCGGAAGGAGAGGCCGCACCCGGGTGCACAATTGCGGTTCACCGACCGTGATGGGTTGCGGCTGACCGCGTTCGCCACCAACACCGTCCGTGGCCAACTCGCTGATCTGAAGCTGTGTCACCGGCGGCGGGCTCGATGTGAGGACCGGGTCCGTACCGCCAAAGACTGTGGCCTGACGAATCTCCCGCTGCACGGCTTCGATCAGAACCGGATCTGGTGCGCGATCGTGATGCTCGCCTGCGAGTTGATCGCCTGGACGCAGATGCTCGCGTTCACCGATCACCCTGCTCGCCGGTGGGAACCCAAGCGACTGCGCCACCGCGTGTTCTCGATCGCGGCCAAGATCAGCCGCCACGCCCGGCGAACCCGCATGAAGCTGGCCACCCACGCTCCGCACGTCGATCTGCTACTCGACGGGCTAGCAAGGCTTGCAGCACTTCCAGCGCCGGCCTGACCACCAGGCCGACCAACCTTCGATCCAGAAAGGACATTCACACCTCGGGGCCGTGAAACCCGACGCACACCGACGCCTCGGACAACACCACACGGCCCACGCCCGAAATCCGGTCCTCAGACCACCCAACCGGGCCACTCAACAAGGGACCGCCACCTCACGAAACATCGAGGTTAGATGCCGGATTGCCTGGCCCGTACATAAACTTCTGGAACGACTTAGATGCGGGATTGTCTTCCCCGTACATGAAGTTCCGGAACGCCTCGGAGCGCAGCGTCGTGTCAAACGCCTCGTTGGTGCGAACCCATTCCCTCAGGCGCTCCATAGTCTCTTCGGGCAGAACGATCCTCGAACCAGAATCGGAGACAGAAATGCGTGCATTCTTGACCTCGTCGATCACATCGTTGTCCACATCGGCGTCGAGATAGGTGTTGAGGTCTTCGAGGAAGGTGTCCGAGTTCACGTGGTGGTATCGCTGGCCGGTTTCGTCAGCGAACTCACGCAGAAGGTCAGGTAGAGGCCCGAAGTCCTTGTCGTCAACGATCTGACGCCAGTCTGCCTTCATGTCGTCGCTCACAAACAGCACGTCCTGCTCGACAGCTCGGGCCAGGTCCATCATCTCCATCCAGATGAGTGGGTCACCGATCCCGCCGTCCCGCTTGGACTCATCGACTCCGGTCCCGGGGGGCATGGCAGCGGCGAGCCGAGCACGTGCCTGGTCCTCCCATGCCCGGAGGTCGGTCGATGTCCGCCGACGACCGATCTGACCGGCATCGGTGAACAGCTTCTCGATACGATCCCGGATTGGGTCATCTGTCTGAATTTGTTTGGGGTGGAGGATATTCGACTCACGCTCTGCCCGTATCGCTCCGTCGATGGTAGTCGCGGCTTCCTTGAATGCCGTGTCCGCCGCGTCGAGTAGTCGTTTCTGTACTCCGGTGTCCTTGACTTCCCTGATAGCCGCGCGAAGTTCCTGCAGGAGCTGACTATTGACGCCTTTGCCCTTGACTCCCGAGATGATGTTCGTCGCTCTGGTGTATTGCTTGGCGTGATCGGCTGCGACGGACAGTCGTTGACGGTGGTATTCGAAGCCGGCGCGGTAGGGAAGGAAGAGGCGCGGACGGATATCGTCCCGTTCGAGCTGGACGAGGATCTTCTCGCGGGACTCCTTCGATATCCGGTACAGGCCCAGCAGGACGTTGGCATCCAACGCGATTCTGGCCTTAGTGACGAAATCGCGGCGCTCATCGTCGCCATCGGAGTACCACTCACCGAACACATCACGCATCGCGTCCTCCTGCCTTCGCTGCGCCATTCCCGCTTTGCGGCGGGGCCGCTGGTCAAATCTAAAGCTCGGGTCCGTGGTCGCGGGAGCGTTCTGTGCTACGCGACGATGGCCGCGGGGAGGTCCCCGGTGCCGGTGTGCGCGGTGCCGCCTGTGCAGCACGGGTGTCGGCGAGCAGTTCTCCAATCGAACGTGGCCTGTCCGAAGTCCAGACACCGTCGTCGGGGTTCCACTGGCCGTTCTCTGTCGCGCCCGTCAGGATCGGTTCGATGAGGCTGTTGGCGGCCGTGAGCGCGGCGTCGGCCTGGTGCAGGTGCGCCGGCAAGCCGCTGTGCGCGGCGCGCTCTGGGTAGTCGCGCTCCCAGGTCGGGTTGGGCAGCACCAACGGCGCAGGGATCGTCAGGTCGCGGCGCTGTTCTTGGTGGCAGATCGCAGCATGCAGCTGCTCGGCGTCGAACGACTGGGTGCGGGCGAGGATGACGAGGTCGACCAGATCGTGGGCGCGGGTCGAGGGGCTGTCGCCGTGGGGGCCGTGCAGCTCGTAGAGGGCAGCGACTTTGTCGGCGACTGCCTCGGCGGCGGCCTGCATCCGGATCACGGGCATGGGGTCGAGTTCGTCGAGCGCGAGCACCGGGCGCGGGCTGATCGTCTCGGGCGGTAGCAGCATCTCCCGGTGGGTCGCGAGGTCGAGCGTGGCGTCGGAGAACCGTTGTCCGGCAAGTTTGTAACGGATACGCCCGGCGAACAAGCCCGGGCTACGAGTCGCGGTGATCGTGATGTCGAACTCGCCGAAGTCGCCGGGTCCGGGGTGGGCGGCCTGGCGCAGCGAGTGCTGCATGTGTTCGGCGTCGAGGCGGGTCGCCAGGTCGGCGTCGGCGGTGGGGCGGGCCTGGGTCGGCGCCCGGAATTGCAGGGCGGTGCCGCCGGTGAGGATCCACTGGTCGGCGTCGGGGGAACGGAACAGCCGGGCCAGGAACAACTGGAGGGTCACGGTCTGAGCGAGCTCGTCACGGCTGAATCTGCTCGTCCGAGCCTCGGCGGACAGGCGGGCTTTCAGCCCGGCACGGAAGGCCTCTTCGGACGCATACGCCATCAGCCGACCAGCACCGGTTCGGCCGGCATCTGGGCCTGATCGAGCAACGAGGCGAACAGCTCAGCACCCGAGGCGTACTTCCAGCGCGGCGCGGCCCGATCACATGCCGCGATCAGCTCGTCGGCGTCGACCAGCGATTCGGTCAGGCAGGTGTGCAGCGCGGTCCCGATGTGCCCGCCGTCGCCGTGGGTGAGCAGCAGGTCGACCACGGTGCGCGCGGGTGTGGTCACCGGCAGTCCGTCGACGAGGTCCCAGTCGCGGCCGCGGTCACCGATCGGCCGGCGCCAGGTGCGCACCGACGGGTCGCGGACGTTGATGCGATGCGGGCTGCTCAGCTCGAGCCCGGATGCGGTGATCGTGCCCAGCCGAAGGACCTGGGCGGCGGCGGCGTGGCTCACCACGCTGTCAGGGTGGGTGCGGCGGTCCTCGATGTCAGCGGCGGGGTGCAGCGCCAACCACTGTGCCGCCCAGTCACCGAGCGTGGTCCAGGCCGAGGACTCGGGGACCTCGTAGACACCGTGGTGTACCCGGACGATGGCCTCACGGGAAGCGAGGCGAGCCAGGACATACGGCGCGACGCCGAGGTTGCGGGCCTGGGCGGTGGTGAACAGCCCGAACTGGCGATCAGCCAGGTCGCGGATCGCACCCCACCGGCCAGCGTCAATCATGCAGCAATAATAGCAACGGGCGTGATCGGTGAGGCTTTCCGAGCTGTCCGAGCGCGGCCCGTCCGTGTGGACTGGGCCGGATGCCCCGGCACAGTGGTCACGGTGTGCCGGGGCGGTCGACGTCATCATCCGCTGGTGGGGTGCAGGACTTCGCGTAGGCGGGTGCCGATCCACAGCGGGACGGGTGGGGTGACGGCGTTGCCGTAGCCGTCGATCTGGTCGCGGCCTTTGCCCCAGACGGTGAAGGTGCCCTTGTGGTCGCCGAAGTCGGGGTCGAATCCGCAGCCGCGGCCGACCTCGTGCGGGGTCATCATGCGGAAGAAGCACTCATCGAGCGGGATGTCGGCGAGGGCGTCGCGCCAGTGAGTGGCCAGCAGGGCGGTGGTGTCGCGGCTGGTCAGGGTGCCCAGCGGATCGGTGAGCGGGTGCGCGGCGGTCTCGGTGCCGGTGCTGCCGTTCTGCTTGAACCAGCCCGCGAGCAGCGCGGGGTCGCCGGTCGCGGTGAGCAGGCCGGGGGTCTGTTCGGCGGTGACCGTCGGCATGGCCTGGGCGTGGCTGGTCGGGGTGGTGTGTTTGCGGAAGGGCACCACACCGGAGGACACGATGCTCAGGGTTTCCGAACCGCCCTGGGTGGGCAGCGCCTCATCGAGGCCGCGTGGTGCGCCCTGGAAGTTGTTGATGGCCATCGCGACCGGGGGAGTGAGCAGGCCGGTGGCGTTGGTGGCGGTCTGGGTCCACAGCGGCTGCCCCAGGGTTCGGGTCCGGCACTGCGATCCGGGGCGCTCGAAGGTGTTTCCGGCGGCGACCATGATCGCGCCGGTACTGAGCAGCGCGGTCTCTTGCTGCGAGGTTTGCGTCGACATCGGTTGCAGCGGGTGGCGTTCCACGCCGCGTTGGGCCTTGGCCGGCATCAGCACGGCGGGGAACTCGGCGAACTTCTGACGGCACCGCTCCGCGCGGGCCATGGTCGCCGGGGCCAGCGGCTTGGCCCGCTCGCCGATCCGGGTTCCCAGGTGGGTGAGGTCCAAGGCGGTCAGCGACGGTGTGGCGGTGGGGGAGACCTCACCGAAGCAACGCGGGCAGCGGTAGTTGTACTGCTTGCCGTAGCGCACCGATCCGCTCGCGGGCACGCCGGTCTTCCACGCCCACATCGCCTCGACGGCCTCGTCGCAGGGGCCGCACCACGCCTGGGGGCGGTGGTCGAGGTCGGGGGCGGGCAGTGTGCGGTCCCAGAACACGATGTAGAGCCGGTCCCGGCTCTGGGGGACGCCGAAGAACATCGAGTTGAGGTAGAGCACCTTGTGCTCGTAGCCGAGCTTGGTGATCTCGCGCAGCCACCACCGATACGTCGACCCGTCGCCGACCTTGCGTCGGCCGGGGACCGCTGGACCCCAGGACTGCAACTCGGTGGTGCATTCGACCAGGATCAGCAGGGGGTGGTGCTGGTCGGCGTAGTGCAGCACACAGTTGGCCGTTGCGCGGTCCCGCTCGGATCGGGTGGCGCGTTCCTCGAACTCGGGGTCGTCGAGGTCGAACAACGTCAGACCCTGTTCGTAGGCGCGCTGGGTGTTGGCCTGGGAATGGTTGGTGCAGGTCACCCCGGCGACCAGCAGATCGGCCGCCGGGAGTTCGCGCACCGAGTGGTAGGTGTCGGAGTCGGTGTTGATCAGATCGGCGATCCAGTGCTCGACATGCGGGTGGTTGGCCTCGTGCACCTCGACCTTGTAGCGGTTGTGGTTGGCCCCGACGATGGTGTCGAATCCGGCGGCCTCGATGCCCTGGGTGAATCCGCCGAATCCCGAGAACAAGTCCAGCGCGGTCGGGTTGTCGTGACGGAATCGTCTGCGGCGCAGCGCCGGTCGATGTTCCGCTGTCTTCGAGATGATGTGCCCCATGATCGTCGTTTCCTCGCTCATTCCATCCTTAGTGGTTGCCTATAGACTACCATTAACGGTAGCCTATAGGCAACCACTGAGGCACGGAGGAAAGAAGGAGCAGCACATGGCCACGACCACCGAAAACACCTGCGCGGCAACACCGATGAGCGTTCATGCGCGAGCAATCGCCGCAGGCATCGAGCGGTGGCGCCAAGCCTGCGACCTCGCAGGAGGTGTCGACGCTGAACATGACGCGGCCGCCGCCCTGGTCGGGCTGGTCGAGCAAGCGATGCCGGAGCTGGCGCGCACCGAGGTTGTCGAGCGGTCGTATCTGGTACGCCGGGTGCAGCGCTATGTCGGCCCGCTGCCCGAGCAGTGGGCAGCGATGGACGATTCCGAGCGCGACCAGTACGTCTGCGGCCACTGGCTGGCCATTGAGGAGTTCGACGAGCACATCGACGACGACCAGCTGACCGTGACGATCGTGAAACCCGCGCAGTGAGTAGCTGTCCCGCGTCGGCCGGGCGCACCGCCGTCGTCCTGCCGCCCGTGGCGACCTCGCCGGTAGGCTCAGCCATGCCGAGTGTGCCCGCCGACCTGGCGGGCGACAGGGGAGGAGGAGCCGTCATGGCCGTCGACATCGACGAACCTGCGTTGCTACGCGCTCTCGGAGAAGCGATCACGACCCGCCGCGAGGAACTGGGCCTCAGTCAGCGGGCCCTTGGTCTCGAGGCCGGCGTCGAGCGCAACATGCTGCGCGGCGTGGAAGACGGATCGCGGCGGGCAACCGTCATCACCCTGGCGCGCATCGCCGGAGCGCTGAAAGTGCCGATTTCGCAACTACTTCAGCAGATCGGGCGCTAACACTCCACGACCCTCAGTGAAGACCCGCACCGGCTGGTCGTCGCCGCGCGTAGCCAGGAGGGAGGGGAGGGGGCTGCACATTCGGGGGAGTTCGCCGCCCTCCCCTCCTATCCTGTGAGGAACGATCTTCGGTTGGGTGTGGCAACTCAGAAGAACGTCCCGCCACACTAGCAAATCGTCTCTTTGCTGTAGTCACCGCCGCGCGCGCACTTGGCGTTTGTGATCGCAGACACTTCCTGCTGGCCGCCTCGGCGACGTGGCCTCAGGCGGCGCCGGTGGGCAACTGCGGGATGAGTTGCTGGTCGAGGGCGGGCAGTGCGGCGATGTCGGCCCAGGACACCGAGACGGTGTGGATGCGGTCGAGGCAGGCGGTGATGTCGCGTTTGACTGCGGCGAGTTCGGGATCGTCGGCGCTGCTGCGGGTGAGTCGGGTGACGAGTTTGTTGAGGCGTTGCAGCGCGGCGCGTTCGGTGGGGCTGCGATCGTCGAGCCCGACGGCGGCGGCGTGGTCATTCGCGTCGTGCCAGGCCGCCCAGGCGCGGTCGGCGAGGGCCAGTGTGTGGTCGACGTCGTTGGCGGTGGAGTGTTCGCCTAGGGCGTCGACGGCGGCCGCGAGATCGGTCATGGCGCTGGTGTAGGCGACCGTGGTGGCAACGGTGCCGGTGGTGTCGTGCAGCAGGGGTTTGGTGAGGTACCAGGCTTCGGTGTCGAGTTTGTAGTGCCCCCAGGCGGCGAGCAGGTCATCGAGCGAGCGGGCGGCGGCGGCTCGGCGCCGGGCGAGGTCGTCGTCCCCGGCGACGGACGGCTGGTCGGGAGTGTCGTCGTCGCGACCGGCGTAGGCGACGTGGGCGGCCTGTTCAACTATGCCCTGCCAGCCGCGAGCATCCTGGCCGGAGTGGTGAAGGGTGTAGTAGCACCAGTAGGCGGCGATGGGGGTGAGAGCGGCCATGACCATTGCTACGACGTTGAACCCGTCCAGGGACGGCGGCAGCTCGAAGCCGAAGGCGCCGAGGAGGTACGCTGCTGGACCCGTCAGTCCGAAGAAGCCATAGAAGGCGATGTCGCCGCCATGTCGAGCCGGGTGCTGTCCGCTGAGGCGGAAGTCCTGTTTGAGGTCGGCCAGCTCCGCGGCCGCGGCCAGCTCGTCCACCCGCCTGCGTAGCTCATTGTGAGCGATCACAGCGCCTCTGGGGTCTGCCAAGCTGCCGCTCGCCTGCACGCCGTCTGCGGCGAGGACGATCTGGACTGCCCGCGCCCTCAGCAGGGGGTCGGGATGGGTGCGGATGCGTTCGGCGACGTGCGCGACGAAGTCGGCGCGGTCGGTGCCGGCGCGAATCGTCCTGTCGTTCACTAGATGCGGACCCTTCGTCAGGGAATGGATTCGATGTCCGGCGGGCCGGACGACCGCCGACGGTTGTCCAGCGCGCGGCGTAGCTCGGCCCAGAATCCGAACAGTCCGAGGATCAAAACGTTGACGACGGTGCAGAAGATCGCCATGAGGGTGATTAGAGTTACGTCGCCGGCCTGGTACTGGCCGGAGGCGATCGTGAGGACTGCGCCGGTCACAAGGGTGACGGTCGAGGCCACCGGGGGTGCGGCCGCGAGCAGACGCACCCCTCGGCGACGGTGTGGGTATGCCGAGTTGGCGACAGCCAGGGCGAGGACTCCGGCCAATTGCAAGGCGACGGCGAAGTACAGGAAGGACCACACGGTTGACCCCTTTCGTAGGTCGGTGGCGTTCAATGTGGGTCATTGTTGCAGCTGCGGCCGACAGACTGCCGTGTTGAGTTGCCGCTGAACAGCTTCTGCGACCAGCGCCCGGACCGGTGGGATGCGGCGTGCGCCGGCCTCGGCGATGAGTGTGGTGATGCGGTCGAGCAGGTTGTCGCGGTAGGCGTCGGTGATGGTCGGGTCCAGTGCCTGGTCGAGCATTTTGCGTGCTCGGGTGAGCTTTCCACGCTTGGCGGGCTGGATGTTCAGGCCGGTCTCGCGGGCATGGCGTGAGGCACTGTCCCGTGCGTCGCGGGCAGCGAGGGCGGTGGCGACGGCACGGTCGGCGAGGTCTCTGTCCAGGGGCCGGGAGTCGTAGGCCGCAGCGTGGGCCGCGGTGTAGGCGTCGAGGAACGCCGCGGTGCGGGGATCGTTGGTGTCGTCGAGGAGTGGGCGCGCGAACAACCGGTCGGCGAGGTCGGCGTGGTAGGCGGCGTACTCGGCGTCGATGGAGCCCAGGACGTCGGCCGCCTTGACCCACTGAGCACGCACACTCGTCACCAGAACGGCTCGGCGAGAACGTGCTTGGCTCACTTTGTGGCAGGCGAGAACCGCGACAGCGATGACGATGAGGCTGGCCGCGGCGGCTCCGCAGATGATCCACAGCGTCGTGTAGTCGGTGGGCGCCTCGGGGGCAGACGGTGTCTGCTCGGCCGGGGCCGGCGGCGGTGGCGCGGGGGACGCGTCGGGGGAGGTTGGCTGCCTGTCCCGATCCGGGCCGGGGCCGACCAGTGTCAGAACGAGTCCGACGGAGGAGAGGATGACACCACCGACCGCAAGTGGAACGACGGCGGCGGCGCCCCCGCCTGATTTCTTCGCAATGGCGGCTCGCAGGCCCGCCCCCAACAAGATGACCACCCCGATGATCGAGGCCCCCCATCCGAGATTGGCCGCCACCTGCACAAAGGCCTCAGGGGCCTCCGGTATGAGGGGAGCTGCGTCGGCCAGGACTCCGAGAGTTGCGAACTCCATTGGCCTACCGCCCCTTTCGCTGATCGGCAGACGCCACGTCAGGAGTGAACTCGACAAGCCGCTGTCGGAATCCAGCATCGAACGCCGAGGTCGGCGGGTAGTGCGCCAGGATCGCCGCTGCGGCGCTCGCCCGGGCGGTCGGGGTGATGCGGCGGATGGTGTGATCGGCGGCGAGATAGCCGGAGGCTTGTTCGAGTAGAGTGGGGCATTGGTGCATGTCACGGCCCTTTCCGTGGTGTGCGTCGGGTCCGTGGGTGTTCCAGCACCCGCGGACCACTCTTGTTTCTGCCCGAGTCGGCAGCGAAGGTTCACCGCATCATCAGCGATGATGGTTTTAGTCTACATAGGTGTGGGTTATAGTCAACATCGTGGAGAGACTTCGGGAGCTGGGCAGCCGGGTGCGTGACGCGCGGACCGGTCGCGGTCAGACGCAGGCCGAAGTAGCCAAAGCTGTTGGCGTGCACCGGACACACTTGTCGGCGATCGAGTCCGGCGGTGAGAACATCACCGTCGGGACGCTGTACCGGATCGCTGACCACTTCGACATACCTGCTTCGCAGCTACTTCCGGATTGATGACCTGTGTGACTCTCGGACGCATCGTGGCATCGAGTCGGGCGTCGATGGTGGAGATGACGGCCCTTGGTAGGGCTCACCCCCGCCCACCGCAGTGTCGCCGACGCGAGACTGTCGGACCACTGTGCGACAGTGCCTTACAGGTGAACCAATCCGAAAGGTGAGTGATGATCGAGTCACAGTGGATCGCCCGTTGGCCGGAGTTGTTCTCAGGACTCACCGATCTGCAGGTCCGCGGTGTCGTGCAGGCGATCGACAACAACGTCCTCGACGGCTGGAACCCGCAACGTGACGACATTGAGTTCCTGACCCGCTCGGCACGCGGCGAGGTCACTGAGAACGAGGAAGTCGCCGAAGTCCTCGCGCTCATCGCCAACAGAAGGAAATAACACCTATGGAAACCACGGCGATCATCCTGCTCTTTGCCGGAGCCGTCACAATAATCACCGCCGGGGTAATTCGGCAACGCGTTAACCGTTTTCAGCCTCGCCCACACAAGGACGCCGCGACCGCTGTTGCCCGTGCACGGCAATTCCAGCGAGTTGCGATGACCTTTGCGGCGATCACAGTCGTATGCGGCGCCACCGCAGCCGCCCTCAACGACGGAAACACCACGACGTGGGTGTGCGGCGCTGTGGTGCTTGTTGCGGGAGCGGTCGAGTGCTTCCTCATTGCGCGGGTTCGCATTCCCGATGTCCAGCACCTTCGTGCCCTCGGCTTCGACACCGGTCGAACCAATCCGGAAGGACAACGCCGATGATCCTTGCTGCTGACGCCAACTTTCCCGACACGTCGATCGTCCCGTCCGGCGCATGGGGCGCGGCCGTGGGATGGGTGATGATTGCGGTGTTCTGGGTGGGCGCGGCGACTATCGGACTCATACTCGGAGGGCGCCAGACACCGAGCGAGGACGGCGAGTCTCGCTCTTTCATCGTCATGACCCTGCTGATCCCTGCGGCGATCATGATTGCCGGGCTCATTTTCTTCCGCACGGTGCTGCCATTCCCCCTGGCGATCGTCATCGCCGTGGGCGTAGGCGTCGCGGCGTTTGTCGCGTTGCGCATGAAGTTCTTGGGTGCGTTCCGACGCCGAATATGACAGCGGTACAGGGATACCCGTCATCTGCGCCGTAGTAGGCCACAGCCCCACCCTCGCGACGGAAACCCAACGGCTACCCGATGGGCATACCCGTCAACACACCGGTACCTTCTGCCGGCGGTGCGCATCGCGCATCGGCGATTGAGCCACCAATCACGCCTGTTCAGACCGTGAAGAAAGGACGCCGCATTGAATCAAGCGGTAGCGGCCGGATTCGTCTGGCAGATCCTGCTCCTGAGCGGCCTCGTCTACTGGTCGAGATTCGGCGTGGCCGCTGTCATAGACGCGGCAACACAACCTGTTCGGGCGGTGCGCTGGCAGCCGCACCCTGAGCTTGGACCTACACCGCCGCCCGCCCGGTTCAAATGGACCACCGGCCTGGTCGGCCTGGCTACCCTGCCCGTCGGCGTGCTCCTCGCTGGCTTCTGCGCGCTCTGGCGGATTACCGCCACCGCGTGGCCGTCGGGAGTCTTCGTCGGGGCAGGATGGACGCTAGCCATTCTCGGGTGGTTGGCGTTGCTGATGGCCGGCGAACTGTCGATCGCGAAAGAACTCGGACCAGGGCCCACTATCCGCTCAGCACTACATCGGCACCGCAATCGGAAACACCTCAGCTCGTCGAGACCGCAGTGACCGCTGGTCTCACCCGTAGACGAGGGAGCCAAACAGTGCCGCCTGAACAATGGCGTCTGCATCTGTCGCGTCGATGGTCTCGGCATCGTGGGTGCGGACAGCGGCGGCGATCCTACGACGCTGCACATCCGGAATCATTGCTGCGCCATTGACGATGGAGTTCACGCCCCGGGCGATCGTGTCGAGCGTGATCACGTGCGGATCGCCGGAGCTTTCCTCGACAGTCGCTCGCGGATCACTGCTCCAGCGATAGTCGGTACAGGTCGACCAGTAGCCGATACCGCCTTCAAGTGCGCAGGTGTAAACGTCGCACAGGAACTCGGTGCGCACCGTGGTCCGCGTTGCCATGATCGGTCTCCTTGAACTGCTAGTTCGCGTTGCATTACGTCACTGGTGACGTAATATAAAGCAGCACAACATATTTCGCCGATAACTTATGCTATGTCAGGCACAGGCAAAGGATTATGCCTTAATCGAGCCGGACGGAAGTCCTGACCTTTACTGTTCAGATGTGCGTGAATACATCGAGTCATGTATCATTTTGGCGTGAGCACGGTGGTAGAAGCGCAGCATGACGCGTTGACGAGGTTTGGATACGCACTATCCGATTCGACGCGAACGCAGGTGTTGGTTCGGTTGCGCCATGGTGGAGCCTATCCGGCGGACTTGGCTGAGGCGATTGGGGTGTCGCGGCAAACGTTGTCGAATCACCTGGCCTGCCTACGGGGATGCGGTTTGGTGGTCGCGGTACCTGAGGGTCGACGGAGTCGGTATGAACTGGCTAATAGCCGGATTGGTCATGCACTCGACGATCTACTCGGGCTGGTACTTGCGTTGGATGATCCGTGCTGCGCCGAGGAGGCTGGCGATGGCTCGCATTAGTGAGGCAGCCCGTGACCTCTACCGGGCAGAGATGGCAGCGGCCGCCGCCGCCGAGGTGGCAGAGCAGCGCTGGCACCATCTTGAACGCGCCCACATCGTGTCCCAGCCGGACCCGTGGTTGCATACTCAGAACCACATTTCGATGTTCAGATTCGCTGTGCACCAACATGATCGGCGCGAAGCGCTCGGCCAGGTGGTGCGCATCATCGTTTCCGCTCCCGGATCGCTGAGCGGACGCTACCCCGAGGGCAACACCGGACGTGTTGCCGCCGGTCTGATGCGCCCGATGCCGGTTCCCGGCGATATCGCTTCTGCGTTACGGTCATGAACAGCCGCAGACGCGACAGTGATGAGCATGCGCTGCGCGGCGGCCGTAGCGATATCGGGAATGACCGCTCACTCTGAGGCTCGGGTGGCCTGTCAGAGTAGAGCGGCGAACATGATTCCTGTCCCACCGGCGGTTAACGTGTGGCATATCCACGAGAACTCTAGATGCGGGCGGCGAAGCGTCGCTACAGCGTTTGACAGTGGTGGCGCTGGGGCCGCGGTGCGTGGCAGCTGAATTGACCGGGCTGCGCAGTAGAGGGTGAGCGCGAGGAAGCCGAGCACGAGTAGCAAGGTGACCGACCCCATCCACATGGGATCTGATGACGGGCCGTGCAGCGGTGTCATCTCGTTGATGGCGTCGGCCCCCGACGGGCCTCCGTGGTGTGCGGGGGCGGTGGCAGCGGGAACGGCGGATGTGGAATTGTGCCGGCTCATCACCGCATACATCCACACCATCGAGGCCATCATCACTGCGGTAGAGACGTAAAGCCGCCGCGCGGTCGTCTTCGGCACCGCGAAGACGACCGCGATTGCTGTGGCGAGAGCGAAGAGCAGCATCAGAGGCAGCAGTGGGAGCTGATTGCCTTGTGGCCACGCCATGACGATCATCGCCAGCGACATCAGGAGCATGAGGCAGTGCACGACTGAGAGCCGCAGGTCGCTGCGGTGGGCGGCTAGGGTGCGAATGCTGTCGATCGCTCCGATCGCGAACATGGCGGTGACGATCCACCGCAGGAGTAGGTCGTCGATCACCGCGGCCCTCGATCCATGTGAGTTAACTACTATGCGCAGTAGTAGCATACGGTTGGTGGGCGAATCAAAGGCGTTGCCGGAGGCTGACACCTCGTCAATCCAGTCGCGACTGCTGCGCGCAGTTCCTCTTCGGGTGGTGGCGCCGTTGCTGGTCGGTGGGCTGATGCTGGTGTTGGCGGTGTACGCCTGGGCGTCCGGGGCCACTCGCTATGTCGAGAGTGCGGATCCTTACCCGGGGATGGGTACGGCTGTGGCCGATGTGGTCGGCAATTTTGCTGGCTTTGCGTTGGCTGCGGCGGTCCTCGGAGGGTTAGTTTCGGTGGTGCTCACCGCGTCTCCCGACTCGCAGGGGTTCATTGACGCTGCGGTGTATCCGGTGTTTCGCCGCGTCCGCCGCGCTGCAGGGTTTGGTGTGGTTGTTGCGGTGCTGATGGCGGTTACGTCGGCCGCGGACACCACTGGTGTGTCCGTGGGCGCGATGGTGTCCAGCGGCAAGGTTGGTTACGCGTTCAGTGTGAGTTTGCCGGCGCTGGCGTGGCTGGTTGTGGCGGCAGCGGGTGTCGTGGTGCTGGTCGGTTCGGTGTCGCTGCGGTGGTCGGTCCAGGTGGCGCTGGTGGTTCCCGCGACGGTCGGGGTGCTCGCGCTGCCTGTGGTCGGTAATGCCGCGCAGGGGCCTGACCACGATTACACGACCGGCGCGGTGATTGTGTTCGCGGCGAGCTTGGCGGTGTCGGTGGGGCTGCGGTGGGCCGACCGGTTTAGGGCTCGTGGTTTGGGGTCGGCGACCATCGACAGGGCGGCCGACCGACGTGTCAGCTATGTCGTCTTGGGCGCCGATGTGACAGCTCTGGTGGGCGCGGTGTGTGTGGTGGTGCTGCTGCGGACTCCGGGCGTGTGGTCGTCGGCTTTCGGTCGCGCTGCGGGGCTGTTGGTGGGTGTACTGGCGGTGCTTGTGATCGCCGATGTTGTGCGCCTGCGCCGGGGTGTGCCGATGTCGGCAACTGCTTCTTCCCTTGCCGCGGGGGCTGCGCTGGCAGCGGTGGCGTGTTGGGCGGTGATGGACACCCGGGTCGCACCCGGGTTGATTGCCCACCCATTCACTGCGTGGGACGTGTACCTGGGTTATTCGCTTCCTGGCCCGCCCGGTGTCGGGTCGCTGGTGTCGTTGTGGCGTGTTGATCTTGTGGTGGGTGTGGCAGCGGTGGTGAGCGCCGTGGGATATGTCGTAGCCGCCAGGCGGGAGCGGGGCGGTGGACATCGCTGGCCGATACGGCGGACCGCGTCATGGGTCACGGGCTGCGCTGTGGTGGTGGTATCCACCAGCTCCGGATTGAAGGCCTACGGCAATGCTCTGTTCAGCGTGCACATGGCCGAACACACGGCTTTGACCATGATCGCACCTATTCTGCTGGTGGGTGGCGCACCGATCACGTTGCTGTTGAGGGTGCTGCCAACGGCAGGTAACACTGGTGGAGCGGCGTGCCGGCGGGGACTGCTGACTCTGCTCGGCTCTGGAGGCGTGCACCTACTGCTCAATCCAGTTGTCGCGTTCGCGTTGTTTGTGGGCTCGTCGTTTCTGGTGTACTTCACACCGGTGTTCGACGTACTCGTCCGCTACCACTGGGGGCACGTCTTGATGAGCGTGCTGTTTATCACCCTTGGGTACCTGTTCTTTTGGGTCTCTGTGGGGATCGACCCGGGCCCCAAGCAGTTGCCGATTCTGGCGCGCCTAGGTCTGCTGTTCGCCGTCATGCCTTTTCACGCCATTTTTGGTATCGCACTGATGACCTCCACGACGGTGATCGGTGAATCCTTCTACAGCCAGTTGCAACTGCCGTGGGGTCCCGACCTCGCGCGCACGCAGTGGGCGGGCGGTGTGGTGGCCGCAGTGATCAGCGAGATTCCGATGGTGGTGGTCTGCCTGGTGCTGTTGGTGCAGTGGGTGCGTGCCGAACGCCGGCCCGATCTGCCCGAGTCCGTCGCCATTGATGGCAGCGACTCTCGAACCGTCGCAGCGATGGTGTCTCAGCTGGCACCGACCCAGCAACTGTCACCCTCAGTGGTCTACACGCGCGAAGTTCTGCAGACGCAGGCTGTTGGAGACGACGAAAAACGATGACAAGGCCATTGCCGCCCCGGCGATCAGGGGGTTGAGCAGTCCAGCGGCAGCAAGCGGCAGTGCGGCGATGTTGTAACCGAACGCCCATGCCAGATTGGTGCGCATCGTCCGTCGGGTGGCCGAGGCGAGGTGCAGGGCCAACGCGACGGTGGTGAGATCGTCGCGCACCAACACGATGTCGGCGGCGCCGATAGCGACATCGGTACCGCCACCGATAGCAATGCCCAGATCCGCCGAAGCCAGAGCGGGCCCGTCGTTAATGCCGTCACCGACCATCGCCACACAGGCACCGCTCCTGCGCGCGTCGTCGATGATGGCCACTTTCTCAGCCGGGAGCACCCCGGCGGTCACGTCATCGATGCCGACCTGCGCTGCTACGCGCTGCGCTGCGCCGGCGTTGTCGCCGGTGACCAACAACGTGCGAAGTCCCATGCGGTGCAACTCATCGACTGCCTGGCGAGCAGAGGGTTTGGCGCTATCGCGAATGTCGATGAGGCCCCGAACTGCATCGTCGACCGCGACGTACACCGCGGTGCCACCAGAGCGTTCGACGTCAGCGCGCTGCGCGTCGAGCGCGGCAGGCACCGCAGCGGTACGGGCAATCCACGTCGGCGAGCCCACCTGCACCCTCAGGCCGTCGATCACTCCACGCACGCCACTGCCGACGTCGGTGACCACCTCGACCGGTGCAGGAAGGGACTGCGGACCGGCCGCTGCGGCGATAGCGGTAGCGATGGGGTGGCTGGTGTGCTGCTCGAGTGTCGCGGCCCAGCCAAGGATCAACTCCGTGCTGTTGTTGTCGACGGTGTACACGCCGCTGACCTGAGGTCGCCCATTGGTGAGAGTGCCGGTCTTGTCGAAGACCACCACATCGATCGTCCCGGACAGTTCCAATGCGGAATGCCCTTTGAGGAAGATTCCCAGTTGGGCGCCGCGCCCGGTGGCGATCACCAGGGCCATCGGCATGGCCAGGCCCAGCGCGCACGGGCAGGCGATGACCAGCACGGCCACCGCGGCGCTCACGGCGTGCTCCCAGGACGCTCCGGTTAGTGACCAGCCCACGACAGTGCTCACAGCCAGGGCGATGACGCATGGTACGAAGATCGCGGCGATACGGTCAGCGACCCGTTGAGCGCGGGCCTTGGCCATCTGTGCGCTATCGACCAGCGCGATCATCTCCGCAAGGCGTGTGTCGTCACCGACTGCAGTGACTTCCACCCGTAATCGCCCGTCGAGGCAGGTAGTGCCCCCGACTGCGGTGGAGCGGTGGTTGGCTGATACTTGCACCGGCGTCGTCTCTCCGGTCATCGCACTGAGGTCCACACTGGCTGTGCCCTCGATCACATGCCCGTCCGAGGGAATGGTCTCACCCGGCAGCACGATGAGTCGTTGACCGACTTTGAGTTCCGCCAGGGGTATGAGCATGCTCGTACCCCCTGCACACTCGACGCGGGCCTCGGTTGCGCGTAGCGCGGCCAGCGCGCTCAATGCCTGGACAGCTTGTGTGCGGGCACGCGCTTCGTAGTAGCGTCCCGCCAGCACGAAGACCGTCACGCCGGCGGCAACTTCGAGGTAGATCGAGTCACTGGAGAAGATCGCTGACCACACCCCCTGACCCGCGGCAGACATCGCATCGGCCGAGAACATCGAATACATCGACAGGGCGGTCGCGGCCAGCACTCCCAGGGAGACGAGCGTGTCCATCGTGGCCACACCGGTCCGCAACGTACGCACCGCGGTGCGGTAGAACGGCCACGCACAATAGGTCACGACTGGTGCGGCAAGCGCCACCAACACCGCTTGCCACCCGGGAAAACGCAGGTCCGGGATGACGGCGAGCACTACGGAGAGGTTGGCCAGCGGCACGAACAGGGCCAGCGCGACGATCAGTCGGGTGAACAGCGCCTTCGCCGTCGACGCATCCTCGTTGACAGGAGGAGCCTGCTCGGTCAGTTCCGTAGCCGAATAGCCTGCCGTGTGAACAGCGTCGATCGCATCGGCCACGCCTGCGTGGCTATCGAGTTCCACGGTGGCCCGCCGAGTAGCGTAGTTCACCGAGGCGCGTACGCCGTCAATCTTGTTGAGTTTGCGTTCCACTCGGGCTGCGCACGCACCGCAGGTCATGCCACCTACATCGAGTTGGATGCGGCGGGTCGAGTACGTGTCGTCAACGAGGTCGGTCACGAGTGGCGCTTTCAGTAGGCGGTGAGGTGAGTCATGGCACCGCAGGAAATGCGAAAAGTGTGTCAGATGGTGGCGGCCAACCTGGCGAAGCCACCTTCGGCTACTAAGCAGGGTAGTTTGTTCTAGACTGGCAGCAAAGACAAGGCGATCAGGCAGGCGACGGTGACTCAATTGGGTTCGTTGGAACGCGCAGTGATGGACGTGCTGTGGGGCGCTTCTGCGGCGATGAGTGTGCACGACATTGTCGATGCGTTGGCCGATCGCGATCTGGCGTACACGACGGTGTTGACCGTGGTAACCAATCTGCACAAGAAGGGCTTCGCCGGACGCGAGAAGATCAGCCGCGCCTACAGGTACTTCCCGTTGCAGTCGCGGGAGGAGGCGACGTCGCAGACACTGCGACGGGTGCTCGATGCCAGCGGCGATTCCACGGCGGTCCTGATGCATTTCGCGCGGATGGTTACCCCCGAGGAGCGCGAGGTCCTTAGCGAACACTTGTCCCGGACGCGGACGGATCGTCCGAGAAGGCGCTGAGAGTGTGAGCGTTGCTTTGGCCCACCTGGTGGGCGCGGCCGTGCTGGGTGTGTTGGGTCCTTACGTTCTCGACCGATTGCCACAGCGATGGTCACCGCGGGTAGTGATCACCGCATGGGTCAGCAGCATTGCCACTGCGGTGGGACTGCTTCTCCTGTCGGCGCTGTCGGCCTTATGGCCCGATGCGCCGCCTGCGGAGCGTTTCGTCGACACGTTGGCTCGGTGCGCTGGCGCTGTCCTGCATGCGGTGCGCGACGATTTCAGCCAGGTGTATGGCATCACCGTCGCCGTCGTGCTGTTCGCCGTGGTCGCTCGCACCGCGATGTCGTGCGCTCGTCACACGCGCGATGTGCAACGTGTGCAACGCCTTCATCGCGACGTCGTTGCGGTGGTAGGCAGCACCGAACCCGATACCCCCGACGTACTCTGGATCGATCATCCCCACCCCATGGCCTACTGCGTCGGCGGACGCAGCGGTTTCGTGGTAGCCACCAGCGCGCTGCGCACACGCGTGCCGGCCGAGGCGCGGGCAGCAGTACTGGCACACGAGTTCGCCCATCTAAGGTCTCGTCACGACCGGGTCCTGGCGGTCTGCGACGTCATGGCACGTGCTCTGCCCTTCGTACCGCTGTTTCGGCGGGCGCCAGCGGCGGTCGCGGCCCTGATCGAAGTGGATGCCGACATGTCGGCAGCCCGGGTCACCAGCACGGCTGCGGTACGCAGCGCACTGGCCCATGTCACCGGTCAGGGCGTAGGCCCCGGGACCCCCATGCAGCACTCCACGCGCTACCGGCTGCGCATGCTCGACAATGGCGTGATCGAGCCGACCAAATCGAAGTACGCAGCGGCGAGTGTACTGCCACTTCTGGGTGCCGCATTGTGTACCGTTGCAGCACTTCCGGTGCTCTCAGTTGTTGCGCATGGGCTCACCGCGTGAGTCCCCGCACCGCCACGTTCACTCTTCAGCAGTTAGTGTCGCAAACCCGGTGACGTTTCGTTCATCTGCGCCACCGGTAACGACGACCTTCACCGGCGCGTGTCTCATGGTGTTGCGCGCACGCCCCGCGCGCGCCGCCCCCGCGAGGCCCAGAGTGCATCTTCGCCATCGGACCCGCCAGCCGAGAGACTGTCGCAACAGGATGCATAATCCACGTCACCAGGGTCATACCGGGATCGCGTCAGCTATGCATCGGGGCGTGCAGTCTCGACATGGCCCACGTGGCGCTGTGCAGCACCACGCCCCGCAGGCAAGGCTCTGATCACGCAGAGTTGGGCCGATGGATGACGCGACCGGCTACCGCCGCAGCGCACGGCCGCGCGCTGGTTGTGCTGTGCGGGCCGCGATCGCGGCTGCTCCGCGGGCCGCGCAGGCTGCCGCGGTCGCCGCGATCAGCCACAGCAGCAGGGGAGTGCCCTGAGCGAGGACAGAACCCGCGAGCAGGGTCAACGCAAAGGTCATCAACGCGGTGTAGCCGACTGCGAGGATGGCGAACCATCGAGGAACGGTCAGCGGGCGGCGCGATCGCGGGACGGCGGCCTGGTCGAGGGCAGGGAAGGGGGAGTTGTTCACGGTCGGCTCTCCGGGTCGGGATCTGTAGATGCTTCATGGTCTCCGGTGGTCAGCGGCGCACGGCGGACTTCTTCTGCGGTCTCGCTGGGTTCACCGTGCCGTGTGCCGACGTGAGCTTCGGCGCGCATCCGCTCCACCATGTGCGGGTAGTGCAGTTCAAACGCTGGACGCTCCGACCGGATGCGGGGGAGTTCGGTGAAGTTGTGGCGCGGCGGTGGGCAACTGGTGGCCCATTCCAGGGAGTTGCCGAAGCCCCATGGATCGTCGACGGTGACGACCTCGCCGTAGCGGTAGCTGCGGAAGACGTTCCACAGGAACGGCAAGGTCGAGATGCCGAGGACGAACGCGCCGGCGGTGGAGATGATGTTGAGCGTGGTGAAGCCGTCTGAGGGCAGGTAGTCGGCGTACCGGCGGGGCATGCCTTCTGCTCCGAGCCAGTGTTGCACCAAGAAGGTGAGGTGGAAGCCGATGAACGTCAGCCAGAAATGGATCTTGCCCAGGCGTTCGTCGAGCAGACGTCCGGTCATCTTCGGGAACCAGAAGTAGATGCCGGCGTAGGTGGCGAACACGATGGTGCCGAAGAGGACGTAGTGGAAGTGGGCCACCACAAAGTAGCTGTCGGAGAGTTGAAAGTCGATGGGTGGGCTGGCCAGGAGCACACCGGTGAGTCCGCCGAAGAGGAAGGTGACCATGAAGCCGACCGAGAACAACATCGGTGTCTCGAACGTCATGTGGCCCCGCCACATTGTGCCGATCCAGTTGAAAAACTTTACGCCCGTCGGCACCGCGATCAGGAACGTCATGAAGGAGAAGAACGGCAACAGCACGGCGCCGGTGACATACATATGGTGTGCCCACACCGCGACCGATAGGGCGGCGATGGCGAGGGTGGCGTAGACCAGTCCTGAGTACCCGAACAACGGTTTACGGCTGAAGACCGGGAAAATCTCGGAGACGATGCCGAAGAACGGCAGCGCGATGATGTAGACCTCGGGGTGGCCGAAGAACCAGAACATGTGCTGCCAGAGAATGGCGCCGCCGTTGGACGGATCGAACAGATTCGCGCCGAATTGACGGTCGACTTCGGCGCCGAGCAGTGCCGCGGTGAGCAGCGGGAACACCAGCAAGATCAGGACACTGGTGACCAGGATGTTCCACGTGAAGATCGGCATGCGAAACATCGTCATTCCCGGTGCGCGCAGACAGATGACCGTGGTGACCATATTGACCGCGCCCAGGATGGTGCCCAAGCCGGACACTGTCAGTCCGAGAAACCACATGTCCGAGCCGACGCCGGGTGAGTGAATGGCATCGCTGAGCGGGGTGTAGGCGGTCCAGCCGAAGTCGGCGGCACCACCGGGGGTGATGAAGCCGGCGATCGCGATGGTCGAGCCGAAGACGAACAGCCAGAAGCCGAGGGCGTTGAGCCGCGGGAAGGCGACGTCGGGAGCGCCGATCTGCAGGGGCAGTACGAAGTTGGCGAAGCCGATCACGATGGGGGTGGCATACATCAGCAGCATGATCGTGCCGTGCATGGTGAACAGCTGGTTGTACTGCTCGGTCGAGAGGAACTGCATGCCCGGCGTCGTGAGCTCGCCGCGCATCAGCAGCGCCATCAGGCCGCCGATGAGGAAGAACGCGAAGCACACGACGATGTACATCATGCCGATCAACTTGTGATCGGTCGTGGTCAGCAGCTTGTAGATGAATGACCCTCTGGACTTGCGCCGCTCGGGGTAGGGCCGCGTAGCGACCACCTCGGGTGGGCGCGGGGACACCGCGGTCATCAGGCCTCCATCTGAGTCGGACAAACGGTGGCCCTGATCGAGCAACACGCGCATCCTGCGTGCGACTTCCCGGGCCGTAACTACGGACTGTAGTCGATTAACTACTAGGTAGCATAGTTGGGCCCGGAATCCCGAATCTCGGGCGAGTACCGACATGGCGGCAACGAAAAGTCGGCTCCCTCACCAATATCAGGCGCGGAGGGTCATCGCGGTTACGCGGCGCTGCTCCCTACCGCCAGAGGTCTGCACTTCCGCTGCTCGGCGGTTCGTTGGGAGGGATAGTAGGTTCGCCGTCGGCGGGCAGACGGACGCCGCGTTCGGCGAGCCAGCTCACCGGGTCGAGGGCAGCACCGGATGCATCGGCCACCTCGAAATGCAAGTGGGGGCCGGTTGAGTTACCTCGGTTGCCAACCGTGGCAATGGGTTGGCCGACCGTGACCGGAGCCGCTACCTCGATGAGGTTGTCGTCGTTATGGCCGTAGGTGGTGACTGTTCCATCGGCATGTCGGATACGTACCCACAATCCGAAGCCTTGGGCAGGGCCGGAGTTGATCACTTCGCCGTCGGTGACCGCGAAAATCGGCGCGCCGAGGTCGTTGCCGATGTCCATGCCCTGATGACCTCGACCGTCACCGAAGGTGGAGGTGATTCGACCATTCGTCGGAGCGACTACGGACCCCGGCGACGGCGACGAATAGACGGGTGGACCGTTCGGTGCGGGATGCGGGGTCGCAGGATCGTGGGGACGCATCTCAAATGCCAGCAGCGCCAGCAACCGCCCGATCGGTAGCGCGTCGACAACCAGTTCGGCGGCTGCTCGTCCCGCACTGAGAACGGCGGCAAAGCAACCCACCGCAGTGATGGGGTCATCCGTTGGCTCCGACGGCTCGACTGGGCGCGCACGATCGGCCAGACATGTGCTGACGGTCCGGATCTCGTCGGCTAGTTCCCCCATCGCCGGCCCCCCCAAGGATGCCGAGATCGTCTCGGCGACCAGTTGGGCGAACTGCTGGGCCACATGGGTGTCATCTGCGTCGGCGCGCGCTCGAGCGTCAAGCGAGAGGCTCAGCAGAACCGCAGCAACAATTCCCACGGCCCCCAGCCTCAGACAGGGCCGTGCAACGCCGCAGCGGCGAATGAGGGACGACATAGGCATGCCAGCGAGACCTTCCGGAGACGGGCGCGACGCACTGACGTTCAGCACCGCACGCCAGGTGCACATGAGGCCCCGATTGGCAGCCCTCCGTTCGAACCATAGGCCCCACAGGTCACAGCAGTAACACGATCCGGTTGAGCGTCAGTCGCAACTGGCGGCCTCTATTACTAGGGAACGTAGTTGCAGATAAGCAATGATGCCCAGCCTCGGGACCTCGACCGAATCAAGCGTAATCACAGCTGAGCGCACCGATACGTCAGATGAACGCGGCAGAACCCTCGCCGCGGGACGTGGGCCTACGGGCCGGTGCAGATCGCAAAAACTACGGCTATGTTGACAACGCGAACGTTAATCTACCACGCTGCGTAGTAGATCAAGGTCAAGGAGTGCTGGTGCAGCAGGAGAGAAGGATATCCGCGGTGCGGGCGGCAATCCTGGCGCTGATGTGCGTGGTGCCGTGGGTAGCGTCGGGTTGTGGTAGCGCTGGCGACGACGCCGTTGCGCAGGGGGGAACCTTTCAGTTCGTCTCACCCGGCGGGCAGACGGTCATCACCTACGACCCGCCTGCAAGCCGTCAGAGGATCGCTGACGTCTCAGGCCCTGATGTGGTGACCGACCAGACCGTCGGACTCAACGACTTCGCAGGCAAAGTCGTCGTCATCAACGTATGGGGTTCGTGGTGCGGACCCTGCCGGGGAGAAGCCGACGACCTCGAGCATGTCTACGCCCAGAACAAGACCTCGGGGGTCGAGTTCCTCGGTATCAATCTGCGCGACAACCGGCAAGCGGCGAAGGACTTCATTGTCGACAGGAAAGTCGCCTTTCCCTCGATCTACGACTTTGCCGGCATCACTCTGGCTGCGCTGACCACTCCAACGTCGGTGGTGCCGACGACCATCGTGCTCGACCGCGACCACCGTCCGGCCGCGGTGTTCCTCAAGGCCATCACCGCCGACGAACTCGGGGCAACAGTTCAGCGCGTCGTCGCTGAGCCTGTGACACAACGCCCATGACGGCGCAGTCAGTCGAACTGCAAGCCTCGGTCGGCGAGACGTTTGCTGACGTCGTCGCCAGCGGTCCGCTACTGCTGGCGCTGCTCGCATGCATGATCGCCGGGCTGGTGTCGTTCGCCTCACCGTGTGTGGTCCCGCTCGTCCCGGGGTATCTGTCTTATCTGGCTGGCGTGGTCGGCGCCGAGGCGCCGGCGGTGTCGGTGGGGGAGTCGAATAAACGGGGTCGCTCGCGTGTGGCGCTCGCCGCAGGCCTGTTCGTCATCGGTTTCACCGTGGTTTTCGTGGCAGCGACCGCCACAGTACTTGGGGTCACCACGACTTTCGTGGTGAATCGTGAAGTCCTGCAACGTATCGGCGGTGTGGTCACCATCGTCATGGGCTTGGTGTTTATCGGGCTGGTGCCGGCACTGCAACAGGAACGACGGTTCGCCCCCCGCCGCGTCTCCAACATCGCCGGCGCCCCGCTGCTCGGCGGGGTCTTTGCACTCGGGTGGACCCCGTGCCTGGGGCCCACACTCGCGGCAGTCATTGCTACGGCCAGCGGCACCGAAGGCGCCACCGCAGCCAAGGGCGTCGCGCTGATCGTGGCGTACTGCGCCGGCCTTGGCATTCCTTTTGTTGTGCTTGCGTTTTCCTCGGCGTGGGCGTTGCGAAGCCTCGGCTGGTTGCGCACCCACGCCCGCATGATCCAGATCGCCGGCGGGGCCATGATGATCGCGGTGGGCATCGCTTTGATCACCGGCCTGTGGGACCAATTCATCGTGTGGGTGCGCGACGCGTTCATCACCGATACTCAACTACCCATCTGAGCCCTGTGGTGGCGGCCCCGATTCGACGTCCACAGCGTCCCCCTGTTTCCGGTCACCGCACCCTCACGAGACCGAACAACCACCGCCTCCACGCCGCCAACGTCGGGCCATCTCAGCACATCCCGAGTCAGTCGTGACGTGATCCGCTGGTACCGTTCCGGCCCGGTCTGTCATATAGTCACATGCGCATGTATTGATATATAGGGGTAGCGTGGCTATCTGGGTGTGGATGAGAGGGAGTACGAAGTATGGGAGCCGGACACAACCACGGACCAACCGATCCTGCGTCCAGCGACTCGTCGCTGCGTGTCCGTCTGGCGATAGCGTTTGTTCTGACGGGGATCATTGTCGTGGCCCAGTTGGTCGGGTCGGTGATCACGGGAAGTCTGGCGCTGCTGACCGACACCGCGCACGCTGCGACAGATGCGATCGGGTTGGCGGTCGCGCTGGTCGCAGCAACCGTGATGCACCGTCCGGTCAGCAAGACTCGCACATGGGGACTGCGGCGCATCGAGGTCATCGCCGCTCTGGGGCAGGCCTCGCTGCTGCTTGCTGTCGGGCTCTACGCCGCTGTTGAGGGCGTGCGGAGACTGTTCGCTCCGCCAGAGGTTCCCTCGACCGAACTGCTGATCTTCGGAATCATCGGGCTCGTGGCGAACATCGTCGCCATGCTGGTGCTTGCCTCAGGACGCGGGGCCAACTTCAACATGCGAGCGGCGTTCCTGGAGGTCCTCAACGACGCACTGGGATCGCTGGGTGTAATTGTCGCCGCGATCGTCATCGCTACCACCGGCTTCCAACAAGCCGACGCACTGGCCGGCCTGTTCATTGCGCTACTGATCGCACCCCGCGCCCTCAAGCTCATGGCAGAGACGACGCGAGTGCTGATGGAGTTCACGCCCAGGGAGATCGATTTGGACGACGTCAGGGCCCACATTCTCGAGATGGACCGCGTGCAGGACGTGCACGACCTCCACGCATCGACGGTGGCCACTGGTCTGCCGATCATTAGCGCTCACGTGGTGGTCGATGACGACTGCTTCCAGGACGGGCACGCCCCCACGATCTTGAATGACATCCGAACGTGCGTGGCGACCCACTTCGCCATCTCCTTCGAGCACTCCACCTTCCAGCTCGAGACCAGTGCCCAGCGTCACCAGGAGGAAGCCTTGGCAGCCCATCACCCGTGAGGGGTGGCGCATCGACGACACCCACGCCGCCGGTCTGCGCACGAAGTGCACGATCGTTGCCAGGGGAGAGACGATGCTTCACCCCTGTCAATCGGGCCACGGTCACACCAGCGTGGACCAGTACCACCAGAAGCGTTCGATGATGAGGGCGATCACCGCCATCGCCCACACCAGCGGTACTACGGTGTGCACCGTGAGGACCACATCGAGGGCTCGGCGTGCTCTCCCGGATGGGCAGACATGGTCGGCATTGCGCAGGCTCACATACCAAAAGGCAACCACGACAACGACCCACACGGCCATGCAGTACGGGCAGAGTGCATCGATTCGATACAGACTCTGAAATATCAGCCAATGGACGAACACCACCGCACCCGTCAGGCCGATCTGCAATCCGATCATGACCCACAAGGCCGGGCGGGGTCCTAGCAGGACGGCGATAGCGATCAGAGCTGTGAAGCCTGCGATTCCGAGCAGTGAGTTGGGGAACCCGAAGACGGCTGCTTGGGGGGTGTCCATGACCGATCCGCAATTGACGATCGGGTTGATACTGCAGGTCGGCGTGTAGTTCGGATCGGTTGCCAGTTCGAACTTTTCGACGGTCAGTGCGAACGCAGCGACAAGTCCAATGCCTCCGCAGACCGCAAGAATCCACGGGAGCAGCCGCGGGAAAACCGGGATCTGCGTGTCGGGCGCAAAGCCTGACGGCTCTGAGGTCTGCCGGGGTGTGATGGTCACTGACGTATCGCGGATTCGAGCGCAGAGCTCAGATCGTCATAGCCTTCGGGCTTGATGAGTTCGTCGTTGATGAAGAACGTGGGGGTTCCGGTCACGCCTAGTGCTTTGCCGTCAGCGACATCGCGGTCGATGAGCTCGCGGGTGGCCTGTGAGTCATAGGCGGCGGCGAATCGCTCCATGTCCAGGCCCAACACCTGGGCGTAGGAGAAGAACAGATCGTCCAGCGGCACCTTTTGTTCGCCCCAGCTGCGTTGAGTGTCGAACATCTTGCGGTACATCGGTTCGAATTGGCCTTGTTCGGCCGCCGCGGCCACGGCCCGTGCCGCGCGGTCGGCGTTGAAGTGCCCGGGGAGGGGGAAGTAGCGGACCACGAAAGTGACTTGATCGCCGTAGGTTTGGCGAAGCTGCTCCACCGCCGGGTACGCCGCCCCACACCCTTCACACTCGAAGTCCAGGAACTCGACAAATGTCGCCTTGGACTCGGTCGGAGCCGATAGCCGTGGAGAATCAGGCCGTACCGTCGTATACGCCTGGTCGCCGGACTGTTCGCTCTCTCCGGCCCGGGAGACCACGAACACCACTGTGAGCGCCAGGCAGAACACGAAGACTGCCGCGAGCGACATCTTGACGTTGCGACTCATCGAGACATCCCTCCGCGTCGAACCTTGACCGCTTGAGCTGGCACGATCATCACTCCCGTCACGATTACTACTACGTTGGCTAGTAGTTTACAGGGCGTGCGGTGTCGTCCGGGCGATTGGCGTGCATATCACGCACGACCGAACCGGTGAGGGGAGCGGTGGGCGGTGAGTCGTCACTCGGATGCTCGGCATGCCGGCGCAGGTCTGCCACCGATATGTGCATCTGCACTACGTATCGCGGCTGCGGCCGGTTCGGGCGGGCTGCTGTATGTGAGCTTCCCTCCGCGCCAACTGTGGTTCCTTGCCCCGGTGGCGATCGCGGTCCTGGTGGTGACACTGCGTGGGCGGTCGCTGTGGGCGGCGTCAGGCTACGGCTATCTCGCTGGGCTGGGCTTTTTCGTGCCGCTGCTGCCGTGGGTCGGTACGTATGTGGGTGCGGTGCCGTGGCTGGCCTTGGCGGCGGTCGAGGCGGTGGCGTTCGGTGTCTTCGGGGCGGTGGCGGCGCTGGTCGGCAGATGCCGCGGAGCGCCGGTGTGGCTAGCATGCGCCTGGGTGGCAGTCGAAGCCGTCCGCTCCCGCGTGCCTTTTGGCGGTTTTCCCTGGGGCCGAATAGCATTCGGTCAGCCGGACGGGTTCTTGCTGCCGTTAGCGGCCTTGGCTGGCGCGCCGGGGTTGTCCTTCGTTGTGGTGCTGCTCGGCGCACTCCTGGCCGCGATCGCAGTGGCGGTAATCAACGTGCACCCTCGGGCGTTGGCCGGCCCAGGCGTAGCAGTCGCCGTAGTGGGAGTGCTGACATGGACCCTGGCGCCGTCGCAGACAGCAGAACCGGAGGAGCAGTCGGTGACGGTGGCGTTGGTGCAGGGCAACGTACCGCGGTTGGGTTTGGACTTCAATGCTCAGCGACGTGCAGTGCTCGACAATCATGTCCGGCGCACTCTCGACCTGGCGGAGGAGGTCAGCTCTGGGCGGGTCGTGCGTCCCGATGTGGTGGTGTGGCCGGAGAACTCATCCGATATCGACCCGTTCGGTAACCGTGATGCTGCGGCGCAAATTGATCGTGCCGCGCGGGCGATCGAGGTGCCGATCCTGGTGGGCGCGGTGATCGCCGGGAGCCACAGCACGTCCCGCAATACGTTGGTGGTGTGGGATCCCGTCACCGGGCCTGGTCAGGAGCATGACAAACGTCAGCTGGTGCCGTTCGGGGAGTACTTGCCGCTGCGGGGACTGATGACACAGCTTTCGTCCTACGCCAGCCGGGCTGGCAACTTCATTCCTGGCACAGGCGATGGCGTTGTCGATCTTGCCGGGGTGCCCGTGGCGGTAGCGACCTGCTACGAAGTCGCGTTCGACGATCTGGTGACCGAATCGGTGCGCGCCGGTGCGCAGCTGATCGCGGTTCCGACGAACAACGCGACGTTCGGGCGCACCGAGATGACCTACCAGCAACTCGCGATGTCGCGAGTTCGGGCAGTCGAACACGATAAGGCGGTGGTCATCGCAGCAACCAGTGGCGTGAGCGCGGTCATCGAACCTGATGGGACCATTGCACAACGCACAGAATTGTTCTCCCCCGATGTTCTCATCGCGCGGGTGCCGTTGAGGACAACGACGACCCTGGCGACGCGGATCGGAGCAGCAGGAGAAGGGATCTGTGCTGCCGCCGTCCTGGCGGCACTGATTGTACGCACGTGGAGATCACGCCTACGCTCCTGACGCGGCGTGGCTCCCTCAGTGACGCTCGCGATGAAACGTTGGCGAGCTACTCGGTACGTCATCGGCGCCATCCGACGGGCTCGAACAGCAACTGCACCCTGGTTCTGTTGTGGCCGAACAGCTCTTGCTGGTCGCCGCGCCGCGTGCTCGTGGTGTCGGCAGCAGGGGTACCGCGGGCACCGACCGTGGTTGAACGGGGGTGGTGGCTGGTCCTGGAGCGCAACAGGCGTCGCCTGTGTCGTGGTAGGCCGACACCGAGATGTTGAGCGTGCCGGGGGATACCCGGGGCACGGCACCGGTGCCCGGCAGCGCTTTCGTCCGGGCGGCACGAATCGCGTTGGCGATCACCAGCACTTCTGCGAGTTCGTGGACGAAGACCACTGTGGCCAGGCCGAGGACGCCCGTGGCGGCCAGCGGAATCAGCACACCGATGATCGCTAGGGAAAATCCTATGTTCTGCATCATGATTCGGCGTGCGCGCCGAGCATGGGACAGTAGTTGCGGGAGATGGCGAAGATCTTCGCCCAGCAACGCCACATCGGCGGTTTCGATAGCGACGTCGGTACCCATCGCTCCCATCGCAATACCGACATCGGCGGTGGCCAACGCCGGGGCGTCGTTGACGCCGTCGCCGACCATGGCGATCGCCCGCCCGCGCGCTAGCGTGGCCAGCAAGTCGGCTTTGTCTTCGGGAAGGAGTTCGGAATGGACGGTGCTGATTCCGGACGCAGTGGCCAAAGCATGTGCGGTGCGGTCGTTGTCCCCGGTCAGCATGACCGAGTCGACACCCAGCGCCGTCAGTTGCCCGATCGTTTCAGCGGCCTCGGGGCGAAGCTCATCGCGGACCGCGATCGCGGCGACGACGGTGCCTTCCCGTTCGATCAGCACGACGGTGGCGCCGTCGCTCTGCAATCGAGTGACGTCTCCGGCGAGCGCGCCGGGATCGAGCCACCCGGGTTTGCCCAGGCGCAGTTGCTGTCCGCGTATCCGGCCGGTGAGGCCGTGACCGGCGATCGCGGTGACGTCATCGGCAGGTGAGCCCAGAGCAGGTGCGGCCGCGAGAATCGCGCTCGCCAACGGGTGCTCGCTGCGAGCCTCGAGCGCGGCGGCATAAGACAACGCGTCCTCGCGGGTGACCTCGGGTGTGCTCACCACGTCGATGACCTCCGGAGTGCCGCGGGTCAAGGTGCCGGTCTTGTCCAGCGCGACGACGCGGACCTGTCCCAGCTCTTCGAGTGCAGCACCGCCTTTGACGAGTGCGCCATGGCGGCTGGCGGCGCCGATCGCGGCGACCACCGTCAGCGGCACCGCGATCGCCAACGCACACGGGGACGCGGCAACGAGCACCACCAGGCCGCGTTCGAGCCACAGCAGCGGATCACCGAGTAGCGCACCGATACCGGCCACGAGTGCGGCTAGCACCATGATGGCCGGGACCAGGGGGCGGGCGATGCGGTCGGCGAGACGTTGGCCGGCGCCCTTGCGTTCCTGCGCTTGCTCGACGATGTGCACGATGCGGGCTAGGGAACTGTCGGCGGCGCGGGCGGTTACGCGGACTTCGATCGCACCGCCACCGTTGATCGCGCCGGCGTAGAGCAAGTCACCCGGACCCGCCTCCACGGGCACAGATTCGCCGGTGATCGCCGACAGATCTACGCTGGTAGTGCCAGCGGTGATAGTCCCGTCGGTCGCCGCGCGCTCACCGGGACGCACCACCATCACATCGCCGAAGATCAACTCATCCGGTGACACGGTGACCTCGAGACCCCCACGAATCACCGATGCGGTCGGTGGAACCAGCGCGAGCAGCGCCCGCAGGCCTCGCCGGGTCTTGGTGACCGCGTAATGCTCGAGTCCTTCAGCGACCGAGAACAAGATTCCCAGCAGCGCGGCCTCGGGTATTTGGCCTAGCGCCACGGCGCCGATTGCGGCGATCGTCATCAGCGTTCCGACACCGATGCGCCCGTGGCGCAGCGATCGCAGTGTCGACGGCACGAACGTGGAGGCGGCAACAACTGCCGCGAGCAGTTCCAGGACGACGCCTGCGGTGTCCGATAGCGAGCTTCCGATGATCCAGCCGAACGCGAGGAAAACTGCTGCTGCGCCGGCGAAACGCAACTCGCGTACTTGCCACAACCGGACCGGTCCCTGATCGGCCTCAGCCTCGAGGGCGGCGGAATCTGAGGGTCCGCAGCATGCGTCACTCATGTGTATGCCCCTGCACTATGGCCGCCGCCGGTTTCGTCGCGGCTGTCGTGGAGACCCCGGCGACCGCCAGAACCGCTGTCACGAGAGCATGACCGGACGGAGTCAACGCATACATCACCAACCGTCCGTGGCGACGCCCGGTCACGAGGCCGGCACTCTTGAGCAGGCGCAGATGGTGTGAGACAAGGTTCTGCGCCATGCCGACCACCCACGCGAGGTCGCAGACACACAGTTCGTCCCCCGACAGCAACGCTGTCGCTACGCGCAGACGAGTGGGATCGCCGAGCGCACGGGCCCCGGTGGCGGCACGGTCGACCGCCGTCGCATCCGGCAACGCAGACCGGATACCTTCTGCGTGAGGCAAATCGAGGCACAGCAAGTCGCATGTATCCACCGGCTCCCGGGTCATATCGACATCCTTACGTTCGTTGATATGTCGCCATGTAACCACCTTCGGGCAAATACCTCAATATCCGTTGATGTGGCGGATGGCATACCCGCGGGCACGGACCGGTCGGGGCCGGCCCGTAGGCGTCCAGGGTCAAGGCCGGACGAGCTCAGTCGACTGGACCGTGATGGAGTGTCTGGATCGAGCCAGCCCGATGCCTAGGTGTCTGCGTTGCCCTTCTTCCACTGTGCCCACGGGATGTTCCAGTCGCCGAGTCCATCGACTCCCGATAGTGTTTCGGCGTTGGTGTTCTTCACCGTGACGGGGTCGCCGCGCATCGTGTTCTTCACGAGCCATTCCGCGTCCGCGGGACTCAGATTCGGGCAGCCGTTGCTGACATTGCTGTTGCCCTGCGCCGACAGAGACCACGGGGCACCGTGCATGTAGATGCCGCTGTAAGACATCTGCACCGCCCAGTCGACGGGTGTGCGGTATCCCGCCGATGACTCGACAGGAACTCCGTAGGTGGAGGAGTCCATGACGATGTGCTCGACGCGATCACCGATCATGTAGATGCCGCGTGGAGTCGGTGTGCTGTCTTTGCCGAACGACGTCGGCATCGTTCGGATGACCTTGCCATCCCTCTTTACGACGATGGTCTTGGTGTTGTCGTCGGCTTCGATTGTCTGAGCTCGGCCAATGGTGAAGTCGTAGGACAGATTTCTGTTGCCATAGAGCCCGTCGCCGAGGTCGACTCCGTAAATGTTCACGGCGACACTGACCTTGGTCCCCGGCATCCAGAAGCGCTCGGGCCTCCATCGGACCTCGGAGTCGCTGATCCAATAGAACGCGCCTTGCATCTGTGGATCAGAGGCCACGGTGATTGCAGCCTGCGCCTTCCGGCGGTCAGGGATGGGATCCGAGAATCGAACACCAATCGTGTGCGCAATTCCGACGGTCTTCTCGCCCAGAATGGCCGCGC
Source organism: Gordonia sp. BP-119 (assembly GCF_016924115.1). Taxonomy (NCBI): domain Bacteria; kingdom Bacillati; phylum Actinomycetota; class Actinomycetes; order Mycobacteriales; family Gordoniaceae; genus Gordonia; species Gordonia sp. BP-119. The sequence goes on along the minus strand of NZ_JAFFZF010000023.1, from coordinate 39,127 downwards.
TGGTCAGCGACTCCGGCGAGGCTGTGGTGAAGCCTTGCGAGACGCTCGTTCGACCACCCACACCCACGGCTTCAGCTCGAACGGAGTACTGCTTCGAGTACCCCAACGGCTGGGTGCTTGTCCAGGTACTGCCATCCTCGCTCAGCGAGCCCGCCAACGCACGCCCGCTAGATGTTGGGATATCGACGTCGGTCAACGCGCCGCGACTGGCCGTCACAACGATAGGAAGCCCAGGTTCGACAACCGCGTCGGGAGCGAGCCGATCGCCTCCTTCGGTGGCCACAGCGATGGAGGGTTGTGCGATGGCCGCAAAACTGTCGACGGCCGAAATCTGGTCACTGTAGGTAGAGCTACCGCCAGCCGAGCTGCACGAGGTCAGTACCACCACGACGGCCGTCAGCGCCGCCAATACCAGTACATGCCGAGCCTTGACCTGCGCCGAACGGTGGCGTCGAAGGGTTCCCAGACGTTGCCGCAGCTGACTATGGCCAGTCGATCGGCGGTCGCGACGCATCGTCCTCGGAGTGCCAAAGCGGCCCATCAGTTACAAAGCCCTTCATCCGGAGCACACACCGACGACCACAGAATGTAGGCGCCGCCACAGGTCTTACTAACAATGATAGTAGTTTACGGCTCACCAGGCCTCACCGCTCCGATCGAGCAAGCAAGACCCAACGTGGTTGCCATCCGGGTTCTATAAATACTACGGTGCGTAGTAATCCGGGTAGGTGAGGGAGAGCAGGTGAGACCCATAGTGGCGGTGCGGGGGAGTATGTCCCGGCGACCCACCGCGCTCGTGGTGGCGGGTGTCGATCGGCACTCGGCCGGCGACTTCGACGTCGCTCCTGCAGTCATGGACTGTCGGAGTGCGACGACGTTACCCCCACCACGATGATGGGAACCGAAGCGCCGACGCCGCGCCGAGCGCACCCGGCGCTTGGCTCCCTGCGCAGACTGTGGCGATCGCTCACGTCGATGAAAACCGCACTCATGCTGCTGTTCCTGTTGGCCGCAGCCGCGATCCCGGGCGCCATGCTGCCACAACGACCGCTCAACGAGCAGAAAACAACCCAGTACATTGCCGACCGCGGCACGCTCGGGGTGTGGATGGACAGACTGCAGCTGTTCGACGTCTTCGCCAGCACGTGGTTCACCGCGATCTACGTCCTGCTGTTCGTATCGCTTGTGGGCTGCCTCACCCCCCGAATTCTCGAGCATGCGCGCGCAGTGCGCGCTCAGCCGGTCCCCGCGCCACGCAACCTCATTCGTCTGCCGCGGCACGTCGAGGACACGGTGCACGGAGATCCTGACGAGGTTGCTGCCCTGATAAATACCAATCTGCGTGGCTGGCGCCGAGTCACCACCACGCGCCCGGCGACGGGTGCCCAACCCACCGAAGCCGTGGAGATCTCCGCGGAGAAGGGCTACCTCCGCGAGTGGGGCAACCTCCTGTTCCACTTCTCACTGCTCGCCCTGTTGATAGCGATCGCGGCCGACAAACTTTACGGGTACGAGGGCACCCGCAGTCTCATCGCCGATGGCACGCAAGGCCTCTGTAACACCTCGACGGCCGTCTATGACTCGTTTCGAGCAGGCAGCCTTGTCGACGGCACCGATCTCTCACCATTCTGTGTTCGTGTCGAGGGCTTCGATGCGAGGTTCCTGCCGAGCGGCCAGCCCGACATGTACGAAGCCGACGTCAGTTACACCGACGACGTACGACAGTCCGACCCCACTACCTGGAACGCTGCGCGTATTCGAGTGAACGAGCCTCTGCGAGTAGCCGGTGACCGCGTCTACGTCCTAGGCAATGGCTTCGCACCTACATTCACAGTGACCTTCCCGAACGGTGAGCAGCGCACTCAGACAGTACTTTTCATTCCCGACAACTTGCAGACGATGTTGTCCTCAGGCGCGGCCCGTTTTGATACTCCCGCGGGGCTTTACCCCGACGCGGATGAACGGCGCCGCCGACAGATCGCGATTGAGGGTCTGTTCGCGCCGACCGCGGCATTCCAAGGAACGCTTCTCACCTCGTCGTTTCCCGTGCCGAATGATCCGTATGTAGCGATCAGGATCTACCAGGGCGACACCGGACTGGATACCGGTCGTCCGCAGAACGCATACTCCTTGAACCAATCACTCATCGAGCAGGGCCGGCTCCAGCAGCGGGCCCAAGTCAATCTCGGCCCAGGAGAGACCCACACCATCGCCGACGGCACCGTAGTGCGCTTCGACGGGTACGAACGGTTTGTGTCCATGCAGGTGTCGCACGGGCCGGCACAGAACTGGGTCCTGCTGACCGCGACTGTGATGCTGGCTGGGCTACTTGTGTCCCTGCTTGTCCGGCGCCGACGAATCTGGGTGCGGTTGGTGCCCACCGAGATCGATGGCCAACGACGCACTGCTGTCACCATCGCCGGTTTGGCCCGCACCGATCAGGCTGGGTGGGGCGAAGACTTCAACGAGCAAGCGCGGCGATGGATGACCGAGCCAGCGTCAGCGAACCGCCGACTACGACGCACACGTCACGAATGAGACTCACATCAGCAGAGATTCATCCTGCGGGGATCGATGTCCCCCAGTTGAAGCACTCGACGAGAGGGCGTGCCACGTCACACATACATCCGATCGCATTCAACAAGCAGCACACGGAAGGCCTACCGAACATGAGCAGAAGCACTTCTGACCATGCCGCCCCCTCGCCCGCCCCTTCGGGCAAGTCACTCGTCGCGATTGCCCTGCTGTATAACGCCGCGCGGCTAGCACTCGCCGCTGCGCTGTGCGGATTGATCCTGTTGATTTCCTTCGTATTTGACGTGAAAATCCCGATTTTCGGAGCCGTCGTGCTCGCAGTAGTGCTCAGTAGTCCAGTCTCGATGCTCGTCCTCAAACCCCTACGAACTCGCATCAATCACCAGGCCGAAGCGATGGACGCCCACCATGCGAGCAAGAGGGGACTCGCGAAGAGCCGCTCGGTGAACCTGCCAGATAGTTAAACCACAACCCAGGCACGTACGCACCTCATCATGGGGTACGACCACCAACCAGCAAAGAGCGGCTGCCACTGTCCGCCGCGGCCTGTGACCACGATAGATTTGCACACCGTTGCGATCCGATCGATCGGGCGCATTTGCCAGAAGCTTGCCGTCGGTAAAGCTCAGTAAGACCACGAGACTGGCAACGTCGGCTTGGCTTACGCCCGCACACCTGCCACGAAATCTCCAGCAGCTTTGCACCGTTCACGCCGGTTCAGCCGACGACGTAGACGCCCCGGGTTCTCAGCCACTGTGCCGGATCAAGTTTGGGTCCGTCTTGCTGCCAGACCTCATAGTGCAGGTGTGGTCCAGTGGAGTAGCCGCGGTTTCCTACCGTTGCGATCTGCTCGCCGGCCCGGACTCGTTGTCCGACGCTCACCAACGCCTCGTTGATGTGCCCGTACACGCCGATCGTGCCGTCGTCTTGCAGCACGCGTACCCATAAACCGAAACCATCGGCCGGACCGGATTCGATGACCTGCCCATCGCTTGCGGACACCACCGGCGTGCCAATCGCGTTGGCGATGTCAAGGCCATAGTGCGTGGTACTCCAGCGTGCCCCGTAGCTCGAGGTCACGGTGCCGTAGGTAGGTGCCGCCGACCGCGGCCGTTGTGGCGCAGGGGGATCGGAAGGCCGCAGACGATCTGGCTGCACCAACTCTCGCACGGCCGCGGTCAGCTCATCGAGTGACGATGTCCGCGCCGGCGTGGTGTCTTGTCGATCGTCCACCGATCCGAGGGCTACAGGTGATGGCGTTGCCGCGGATCGGTCGTCGGCGGACACGCCAGCCTGGAAAACTGGGGTGACTGTTGGGCTGTGACGATCGGCGAGCGCAGTGGCCGCGGTCCCGCCGGCGACGCAAAGGACCACCGCAGCCGCGAGCGATCCACTGACCCCGGCTGCGGCTACGGACCTGAGTGGTGTTCCCGACGTCTTCTCCTCGTCGAGCACATCGAGAAAATCAGAGTGAACTGGCTCATTGTCATGGTGATCGAGAACGGACATCGCCCGCTCCCATGGCGCGGTAGGCGCTGCAACCCTTTGGTTCCTGCCGACGTCGACCGAGCGTGGTGTGCGCCACGGCCCATACGCGTCATGGTCGAAACGGGCCGCGTGCGGCCGTGCATGATGCGAGGGGGACGGGTGTGGGCGGGCGCCGCGAGGCGGGTTGGGAGGAGACGTCCTGGGCGCACTCACCGATGAAATCTGCGGCGAGCGCGTGAGGGCCGGGGCAGGTGAGGGGACTGCTCGGGTGAACCCGACCGCAGTCTCAGGGGGGTGGGGTATCCGATGTCGCCCCGACGCCCGCGCGATACCCGAATGCCGTGGCACCGAAGGCCCGCGGTCGAAAGCCGCCGACGCAGGGCGGCGGGACGCAGGTATACCAGCAGGAGGTGGGCTGGGGTCAGATTTGCGATGCCGTGCCAATGAAGGTCCCTCAGTTCAAGCGTCGTTCCGGATGAAACAGTTCGATATCGAACGGGCCACGGACAGATTACTACTACCGTGGTTAGTTTCTCCGAGTGGGCGTCAGAATCGTCATCCTGCGCCTCTATCAGCGTTCTGAGCCTGACGGCGATCGTGGCATGATCGACCGCATGCGTGGACTCCTACGAGCACTCGGCTGGGGTGCGGTCCTCGCCGCTGTCGTCGGGATTGCTGCTCACTACTCTGGCCTGGTCAGCAATACCGCGTCCCGGGTGGCGGCGTTCACGCCGGTGTTAATCGGCGTCGGTGTCCTCGGCCTGGTGCTGTTGCTCGTCGCGCGCGCCTGGATCTCCGCGGTGGCAGCTGTGCTCGTCGTTGCCGTGGGCGTCACGGCGCAGGCCCCGCTGTATTGGGGAGTGGACGAACTGGTCTCGGACTCGGACTTGACCGTTATGCAGGCAAACATCTTTCGCGGGCAGGCCGATCCGGATGAGATGGTGTCGCGGGTACGCAGCTCGCGAGTCGACGTCATGACGGTGGTCGAGCTGACGCCCGAGTCGGTGGGGGCCCTCGATCGCGCCGGGTTGCGCCACGCCTTGCCGTTCGCGTTTCTCCGTCCCCGCGAGGGTGGAGGTGGAGCCGGCATCTATGCTCGGTCCCCGCTGACTGACGGGCAACTCCTGCGCGGATTCGAACTGTCGAATCTTCATGCGCGACTTACGCTACCAAACCGCTCGCCCATCTCGGTCTATGCACTGCATCCGTTGCCGCCCTATCCGGAACCATCGTGGCGCTGGAATGCCGAGCTCCGCGAGCTACGCTCGATCCTGTCCGCCGACACAGATCCGCTGATCATCGGCGCCGATGCCAACTCGACCTACGATCACCGCTCCTTCCGGCAGCTGCTCTCCGGACCGCCGGATTCACCCCAGCTGACCGACGCCGCCGAGCATCTCGGATCCGGCGTCGTCGCGACCTACCCCGCCGGCCGACCCTACCCGCCCCTGCTCGCGCTCGATCGGGTACTCACCCGCAACGGCCCGACACCGACATCGTTCCGGCGGATCGATCTGCCGGGCTCCGACCACCACGGGGTGCTCGCGAGCATCCGGCTTTGAGATTGAATCGCGGTCTGGCCGAGGCCGCCCGACTGGTGACGAAACACGTTGATTCGCATCAAGATTCGCCGATAATCTACGTTATGTAAAGTAGGCGATGCCGAGTATCCCGCGAACTCGACCTCTCCCAGAGCGGGCCAAATGGCAGGTGGCTTGGTAGAGGAGCCTAACGAGCTATCCGATTGTTAGCTGGTGGCGACTGTGCCTTCCGTGATTGCATCACGCAGCACGTGCTTGAGAATCTTCCCCGAGGGGTTACGGGGAATGGGCCGGGTGATGAGCTCGCGCGGAAGCTTGTAACCCGCAATGAACTGGGATCCGTACTCGCGGAGCGACTCCAAGGTGACCTCGCGGCCCTCGACCGGGGTGACGACGGCGATGAGGCTCTCCCCGAGCATCTCGTCCGGCCGCCCGACGACCGCCACATCGGCCACGTCCGGGTGGCCGGCGAGGGCCTGTTCGACCTCCACCGAGTACACGTTGCGCCCGCCCGTGATGATCATGTCCTTCATCCGATCAACGATCGTGATAAACCCGTCGGCGTCCCGGACCGCCACGTCGCCGCTGTGCAGCCAGCCGTCGCGGAGCGCATCGGCGGTGGCCTCGGGCTTGTTCCAGTAGCCCTTCATGATGGTCTCGCCTCGGTAAATGATCTCCCCGGGCTCGCCGACCGCGGTGTCGTTGCCCTCGTCGTCGACGATCCGCGTCTCGGCGTTAGTGATGGACGCCCGTCCGGTGGCATCTGGGCGGGCGCGTACTTCGTCCGGAGTGAGGAAGATGCCGGTCGGGCCGCCTTCGGTTTGGCCGCACAGCTGGAAGAACTGCACGTGCGGCAGGGTGGCGAGCAAGCTGGTCGCCGCGCTCGGCGGCATTGGTGCGGCGCCGAAGAAGCCCAGCCGCCACGCGGACAGATCGCGCGTGCCGAGCTCGGGGTGCTGCAGCAGTATCTGGTACATGGTGGGCACGCCCAGGAACACGGTGATGCGGTGCTTCTCCAGCGCATCCAGGACCGCCTTGGGCTCGAACGCTGGCAGCACCACGTGAGTGGTGCCCAGGCTGAACCCTGACATAACGAACAGGACCAGCTCCGCGCAGTGGTACATCGGCGCGACGTGCAGATTCCGGTCGAAGATATTCATACCGAGTGCGGAAACCGAGTTCCCCACCCACAGCATGCGGTGATGGTCGAACAACGCTCCCTTGGGACGCCCGGTCGTGCCCGAGGTGTAGAGGATAATGCAGTCGTCGTCCTCGATGACCTCCACTTCCGGCGCGGTGGTCGGCATGGTGTCTGCGAGCCGCGCGATGCCCTGCGCGGCGGGCTCGTCCAGCACCAGACTTTGCGGCGCGGACGGCAGCGGATCGAGTTCGTCGAGGCCGGCCACCACCACCGCGAGCCCCTCGGAGTACAGCAGCACCGTCGCACCGGAGTCCTCGAGCAGGTAGCGAAGTTCGCGGGCCGGCACGCGAGGGTTGAGAGGCACGGCGACGGCCCCCAGTCGGAACGCTCCGTACAGGCCCAGGATGTACGCGTCGGAGTTCGGACTCAGCAGTGCCACCCTGTCGCCCTTGCCGACTCCGAGCGACGCCAACGCGTGCGCATACTGATTGATCCGGGCCGCGAGCTGCTCGTACGAGTAGGTGCTCTCGCCGAAGATCAGTGCGGTCTTGTCCGGGTGCCGGCGGGCATTGAGCGCGAGGGCGCCTCCGAGAGTGGCCATGGTGACTCCTGAGGTGTCGATGACTCCGGGATCGGGTATGTGACCCCGGACACAGCAGGAACAGTAACCGCCAGCGTGATGCTTGTACAGATGTTCAGTGAAAGTGAAACTCGGGTCAGGTGGCTGACCCGTGGGAACGATCGACAGCTCCTCCCCCGGACACGCTCACGCCGAGTTCGGGCTTGCTGTGCCCCTCGGTGTGGGTGAAGGTCCCGAGGTGGGTCCAGACGGCATCCACCAGCGGCTGCAGGAACAGTCGGCCCATCTGGTTGATGATCACGTCGACCACCTGGACGGAGTCGGCGCGACCTCGCGAGGCCGCGCCGGTCTCGCGCATCGCAACGACCTCCCGGTGGGTGAGTTCGGTGAGCCGCTCCAGCAGTTGCCCCCGCTGGCCGCCGGGTTCGAGTAGCGCCCGGCGGAGGTAGTTGACCACCTCCGGGTTTCTGAACAGCATTTCCGCGACGGATTCATTCCGGACGCGAGCGATTTCTTCGCCGGCCCCGTCGGTCGGCGCCGAAGCAAGGGCCGACGCAAAACGCTCCACGACGATCTGCTCCACGGCCTCGCGGAGGCCGTCTTTGGACCCGTAGTGATGGACCACCAGCCCGACAGTCACCCCGGCGGCGGCCGCGACCGCCCGCATCGGTGTGCGGTCCTCGCCGTTGGCCGCGTAAAGCTCGAGAGCGGCGTTGCGGATTCGCGCTTTGGCGGTGAGATCTTGGTCGCCGGAGTGCTGGGCGGGGCGGTCCACGCGGTCTCCCTTCGGTCGACAAACGAGTCTACGGGGACGCGCCAATCGCTAAAGCTATACAGTGGCTAAGTTTACTGACTACTTGTATAGTCGCTGGAATGAGTCTTCGATCGCTCCGACCCCTGGCCGGCATACAGGTCGTCTCTTTGGCTACCAACCTGCCCGGTCCGCTGGCCGTGGCAGGCCTTCGTGACCTCGGCGCAGCGGTGATCAAAGTGGAGCCGCCGGTGGGTGACGCCTTGGCCGTGGCCGCGCCCTCCTGGTACGCAGAACTGACACAGGGGGTGGAGGTTCGTCGGGCCGACCTCAAGAGTCGTAGCGGCCTGGAGGAGCTGACCAGGCTGCTCGATACGGCGGACGTGTTGGTGACCGCCATGCGCCCGTCAGCGTTCTGCCGACTCGGCCTCGGCGATCTCAGCGACCGCTACCCGCGGTTGTGCCATGTGGAGATCGTGGGCTACGACGGCGCCGACGAGGAGGTCGCGGGCCACGACCTGACCTATCAGGCGAGATACGGCACCATCCGGCCGCCGCACCTGCCGCTGGTCCCGGTCGCCGACACCGTCGGTGGGGAGCGGGCCATCTCGGCCGCCCTGGCACTGCTGCTGGCGCGGGGACAGCACGACTCCGGTGGACATCAACGCATCACTCTCGACGCGGCCGCGTACGACTCCGCGGCTGCCCTCCGGCACGGCCTGTTTGGCAATGGAGCACCACTGGGCGGGGCTCTGCCCTCCTACAACATCTATGCCACCGCCGACGGCCATATCGCCCTGGGGGCACTCGAGCCGCACTTCGAGGCCCGCACCAGAGAGGTACTCGATTGCGACGGCACATCCGCCGCCTACACCCGCGCCTTCGCCGCGCGCACCACGGCCCACTGGGAGGATCTGGCCGCGCGCCACGACATCCCGCTCAGCGCCGTTCGCGATGCCCACCCGGCCACAGCGCAGACCACTCACGCGCTCACGGCGACTACCGCCTGACCACCTTGAGGAAGGACCCAGTCATGACCGACTCCCCCCAGCCCCGTAGTTCCCGAGCCACCCGCGAGGCGGTGATCGTCGATGCCGTCCGGACCCCGGTCGGCAAGCGCGGCGGGGCGCTGGCCGCCTGGCATCCCGCCGATCTGCTGGGGGCCACCCTCAGTGAACTGGTTCGCCGCAGTGATGTGGCGCCGGAGAAAATCGACGACGTGATCGCTGGCTGTGTGATGACGCACGACCAGCAGAGCTCCAACATCGCCCGCCATGCTGTACTCTCCTCCGGCCTGCCCGATTCGGTGCCGGCCGTGACCGTGGACCGACAGTGCGGCTCGGGGCAGCAAGCTGTCGCATTTGCCGCCCACGGTGTGGAGGCGGGGTCCTACGACCTCGCCATCGCATGCGGCGTGGAGTCGATGTCACAGGTGGCGCTGCCATCCTCACTACAACCCGGCGCCCCGCTCGGCCCGCAGTACTCCCCCCGGGAGCTGGCCCGCTACGACGGCGGACTGCTGGTGCAGGGCCCGTCCAGTGAGCTGATGAACACCCGCTTCGACCTCAGCCGGGAGGAACTCGACGCGTTCAGCCGCCGGAGCCATGAGCGGGCGCTGGCTGCCACCCGCGACGGCCGCTTCGAGACCCAGCTGGTTCCGTTGCGCCGCGACCCGCTCGATGACTCCAGCGAGCCCGTGACCGCGGATGAGGGGATCCGGGCCGAGCTCGACCCGGAGAAGATGGCGTCCCTGCGGGCGGTGTTCGCCGAGGACGGCAAGACCACCGCAGCCAACTCCTCCCAGCTCAGCGACGGTGCCGCCGCACTACTCATCGCCGACCGTGAGTTCGCCGAGGCCCACGGGCTCACCCCCCGCGCCCGCTTCGTGGTCCACGCGGTCGCCGCGGCCGATCCGATCATCCAGTTCACCGCGATCCTCGAGTCCACCCGCAAGGCCCTGGTCCGGTCGGGGCTCACGGTGGACGATATCGACCTGTTCGAGGTCAACGAAGCGTTCGCGGGAGTACCGCTGATGTTCCAAAAAGAGTTCGGCGTCCCCGACGACAAACTCAACGTCAACGGCGGCTCGGTGGCCGTGGGCCATCCCCTCGGATCCACCGGCGCCCGCATGATGACGGACCTGCTGACCGAGCTCGAACGCACCGGCAGCCGATACGGGCTACAGACCATCTGCGAAGCCCACGGCACCGCTAACACCACCATCATCGAACGCCTCTGACGAGCCCCCTCCGTCCCAGCCACCGTCCCAACCCCACTTCAGGAGCACCAACATGACGTCCCACCCCATCGTCACCGGTCTGCCGTCGACACACGGTGACAGTTACCAGCTCAACACCACCACCCTGCTGCGGCACTCCGCCCGGACCTACCCCGAGCAGGAGATCGTATTCCGCACCATCGACGGGGGCTGGGACCGCTACACCTACGCAGACATGTTCGAGCGGGTCGGGAAGTCAGCCCACGCGCTCACCGGGCTGGGGGCCGGCCCCGGAACGGTGGTGGGAATCCTGGATTGGAACTCCAAACGCCATATGGAGCTGTACTGGGCGATTCCCGGTATCGCATCGGTGATGCTGCAGATGAACCTGCGGCTCGCCCCGGTGGACCTGGCCTATGTCACCGACCACGCCGAAGCCTCGATCGTGCTGGTCGACGAGTCCCTGCTGCCCGTGGCCGAGGCGCTGGTCGAGCAGGGCGTCGGGGTGAAGACCTGGGTGGTCATGACGGACAAGCCACTCTCGGAGATCTCCACCACCCTGCCCGGGGTCGTCCACTGGGAAGACGCGCTGACGGCCGCGGAATCGACCTTCGACTGGCCGATGATCGACGAAACCTCGGCGTACAGCGCGTGCTACACCACCGGCACCACCGGCCGCCCCAAGGGCGTGTACTACTCCCATCGCGGGATCTACCTCCACACTCTTGCCGAGGCAGCGCAGTTGAAGATGGGCGACGACGACACCGTCATGGTCATCACCCCGATGTTCCACGGCCAGGGCTGGGGACTGCCGCAGTCGGCCATCTACTCGGCCGCCAAGGTCGTGCTGCCCGGACGGTATACGGCCGAGGACACCTCTGTGCTGGTTGACGCGATGATCTCCGAGTCCGTCACCGTAGCCAACGGTGCCCCCGCGATCTTCGAGCCGATGCTCGACTACATCCGCACACTCAAGACGCGCCCGGACTTCAGCCGCGCCCGTCTGCTGTCCGGGGCGACCGAACCGTCGTTGACGCTCATGCGCGGCTTCCATGACCTCACCGGCGCCGACATCATCCACGCCTACGGCGCCACGGAGACCACTCCGCTGGTCACCGTCAACGCAGGCCTGAAGCACACGCTGCGGGACGTGCTCAGTGAGAAGGAGAAGTGGGATCTCAAGCGGGCCCAGGGTCTGCTGGTCAACGGGATCGACATCAAGGTCGTCGGACCGGACGGAACCGAACTACCCCACGACGGTGTCTCCCAGGGCGAGGTGCTCATGCGCGGCCCGTGGATCATCGAGCGCTACCACAAGATGGAAGACAAAGGCGGCGCGTTCGCCGATGGGTGGTGGCGCAGCGGCGATGCCGGCACGATCCGCCCCGACGGCTACCTCAAGCTGACCGACCGCATCAAGGACGTGGTCAAAAGCGGCGGCGAATGGATCTCCTCGATCGACATGGAAAACGCGATCGTCGCCCACCCACAGGTCCGCGAAGCCGCCGTGGTGGGGATCGAGCATCCCAAGTGGCAAGAGCGCCCGGTTGCGATCGTCGTCCAAGAAGACGGTGCCGATCTTGACGTCGACGACATCCACGCCGTGTTGGAAGACAAGTTCGCCAAGTGGCAACTGCCCGACATCGTCATCTTCGCCGACGCGCTGCCGCGCACCAGCGTCGGCAAGTTGGACAAAAAGACGCTACGCACCGACCACGCCGATCTCTACCGGGGAGCCGAGGAATGAACAACCGGAGCGGACACGATGATGTGGTGCGCAGCGAACGACGCGGAGCCGTCGCGATCCTGCGCATCAACCGACCCGAGGCCCGGAATGCACTGAACGCCGCGGTGTTCGCAGCCTTGAACGGGCACCTAGCCGAGCTGCGGACCGATGACTCCGTGCGCGCCATAGTTTTGGCCGGCGCGAGCGGCGTGTTCTGCGCTGGAGCAGACATCACCGCGTTCGACGCCCTGCGGGCCGATCCGTTGATCGGGCAGCGGCGGGCCTCCGGGGGGACTCTATGGGCCGACCTGGAGAACTTCCCCAAACCGGTGATCGCAGCCGTCGAGGGCCTGGCCCTGGGGGGCGGGCTCGAACTCGTCCTGGCCTGCGACACCAGCATCGTCGGCCAGGGTGCCCGCCTTGGATTACCCGAGGTCAAGCTCGGCGTCATCCCCGGCGGCGGCGGCACCCAACGACTCATCCGGGCGCTCGGCAAACCTCGCGCCATGGCACTGCTGCTCAGCGGCGACCTGGTCACCGGGACCGAGGCCGCCACCCTCGGCCTGGTGGGAAAGGTGGTCGACGACGACGAGGTCGTCGAACAGGCGATCGCCCTGGCGCAGCGGATCTCGGCTAATTCCCCGCTGGCCGTGGCCCTGGCCAAAGACGCCGCCCTGGCCGCGCAGACCGGGTCGATAGCCGCAGGGCTCGAGCACGAAAAGCGCAACTTCGTCTATTCACTCGCCTCAGACGACAGCCACGAGGGCCAGGCCGCCTTCGTGGCCAAGCGTTCGCCGAACTTCACCGGCCGCTGACCCGGCCCGACAAGGACAAGATCATGACCACCACCCTGTTCCCCGACCACCGCCCCACCTGGCAAACCGAGTCCCACGAGTTGCTACGGGACCACGCCCGCGCCTTCTTCGCCAGAGAAGTCACCCCCCGCCAGGCGGACTGGGCCCGGCAGGGCCACGTCGACCGCGAACTCTGGAACAGAGCCGGAGCGGCAGGCCTACTGCTCACCGACATCGCCGAAAAGGACGGCGGCGGGGGAGGCGACTTCGGCCACGAGGCTGTAGTGGCCCAGGAACTGGCGTACGCGCACGACAGCGCGTTCGGCTTCACCGTGCACTCCACGATCGTCAGCCACTACATCAACGCCTACGGGACCGAGGAGCAAAAGCGCCGCTGGCTACCCGGGCTCGCCTCCGGCGAGAAAGTGGTGGCCGTCGCCATGACCGAGCCTGGTACCGGCTCAGACCTGCAGAACGTCAAGACCACAGCGATCCGCGACGGCGACCACTACGTGGTCAACGGCGCCAAGACCTTCATCTCCAACGGCACCCACTGCGACTTGGTTGTCATCGTGGCCAAGACCGATCCAGCGGCCGGCGGCAAGGGCATCTCCCTACTAGTCGCCGAGGTCGACAATAACGTCGCGGGCTTCTCCCGCGGCGCCGTCCTCGAGAAGATCGGCATGCACGGATGGGACACCCGCGAACTCTTCTTTGACGACATGCGGGTACCGGTGGAGAACATCCTTGGCGAGGAGGGCTCCGGCTTCGCCGAACTCATGACCCAGTTGCCGCGGGAGCGACTCATCATCGGAGTCGCCGGCGTGGCAGTGGCCGAGGCCGCGGTGATCGAGACCATCCGGTACGTCAAAGAGCGCGATGCGTTCGGCAAGAAACTCCTGGACTTCCAGAACACCCAGTTCGTACTAGCCGAGTGCAAGGCCGACGTCTACGCCGGCAAGGCGCTGATCGACGACGGCATCCGCCGCCAGATCGACGGCACCCTCGACGCCGCCGGCGCCTCGATGATCAAGCTGTGGGCCACCGACATGCAGTGCCGCGTGGTGGACAAGTGCCTACAGCTGTTCGGTGGCTACGGCTACATGATGGAGTACCCCATCGCCCAGATGTACACCGCCTCCCGCGTGCAGCGGATCTACGGCGGCACCAACGAGATCATGAAGCTGCTCGTAGCCAGGTCGCTGTGAACGCCACTCCCCCAAGTCCGTCCGTCTACGCCGAAGACTTCACCCCGGGCCAGATCCTCGAACTGGGCGATCACACCGTCTCCAAGGCCGAACTGGTGGATTTCGCCACACGCTGGGACGCACAGTGGTTTCACATCGATGAGGAAGCGGCCGATCAGGGACACTTCCGCGGACTCATCGCCAGCGGGGTACACACCATCGCCATCGCTCAACGGCTGCTCACACAAACAGTGCTCAACCAATGGGCAGTGATCGCCGGGCTCGGATTCGACCGGGTCCGGTTCCCGGTGCCCGTCCGACCCGGGAACGTTCTCACCGGAACCGTCCGGATTGCCGAGGTCACTCTCGACGGAACACGCGGGCGAGTGAAGATGGAGATGCGGCTGACCGATCAGGACGACCACACCGTCCTCTACGCCGAACTGACCATCGTCATGTGGCAAAGAGAGCAGGCCACGACACCGTCCGGAGGCTTCAACTGACACACGGCAGGACGTCACCAGAAAGAGCCACGGTCCCGCCCTACATCGACGAAGCGACCTTCATCTCGTATCCGCAAGTCAGCGTGGGACGTGACGACCCCACCTCACGACGGTGGCTCAAGGTAGTCAAACCCCCGTCCGAGCGCGTCCGCTAGCTAGCGATCGATTTCGCGACACTCACAGAACCAGTCGTTTCCGCAGGGCAGCAGTGTCCGAAAACTCGTGTCGCCTTGCCACCCACATCGAGCACCGGTAACCAGACGTTATGACAAGTAGCGGGTGCTGAGTTGTAAGTTCTGCGAACTCGACACCTCCCGGACATTCTCTCGCCCGCCCTGTCCGGCACCCCGACTGACCTGCACGTCGTCACGTGACGGACCGCTTCCCGGGGCCGCCTCTGAGTGCAGTGGCCCAACCTCCGCGGACTGACTGGCAATGCCGCTACCTGCGACCTCTTGTGTTGATTCGCGCAAAGTGCGATACTTTCGCATATATCGCGAACCATGTTTGGGTGGTGCGAGATGGCAGATCAGGATCCTCCGCCGGGGTCGGCGCGGCTGCAATTGGCCGACGGCATCGCTGTCCTGCGGCCGGAAGCCGCGGTGTTCGAGGCGATGGTCACCGGGTGGTCGCACCAGCAGATGGCCCGGAACCTGTCCGTTGGCACGATCGCGGCCCAGGTCGCCACGATCCGGCGGTTCCAGGACTTCTGCGGTGTCGCCGGCCCCTGGCACTGGACGCCCCGATGGTCGATGACTGGTTCACCGAACTGCGCGGGGTCCACGGCCTGGCCCTGGGCACGGTGCTGAGCTACCAGGGTGCACTGCGGCATTTCATGGACTACCTGCTCGATCCGGCCTACGAGTGGACCCAGCAATGCCAGGACCGATTCGACACGCATCCGATACAGATCATCACCGAGGCCAACTCGGCCCGCCACACCTACGAGGGCCCCGACAATCCACTCAAACGGGCCTACACCACCGATGAACTGCAGGACCTTTGCGATTTCGCGGACGATCAGGTCAACCACCGTTTCGAGGCTGGCTCGAAGGGCGCGATGGTGGCCCTGCGGACCGCGACGATCATCAAGGTCGCCTACGCGTGGGGCCTGCGTCGCAACGAAGTCCGCATGCTGGATCTGACAGACTTCGGACCGAACCCTCGAGCACCACAGTTCGGCCAGTTCGGGTTCTGCTACGTCCGCCACGGCAAACCCGGCAAGGGATCTGCGGCCAAGCGGCGTGGCGTCCTGACGGTCCCGGAGACCGCCTGGGCGATCGACTGCCTCAAACGATGGATCGACCAGGGCCGCACCACCTTTGACCACCCGGTCGGGACCGCATTGTTCCCGACCGAGCGATCCGAGCGCATCTCGAACGGCGCGTTGTCCCATAGCTTCGCCGACCTCTGCGACACCGCCGGCCTGACCGATCCCGGACTGGATTTTCACTCCCTGCGCCGCAGCTACGTCACGCTGCTGGTCGAGTCCGGATACGACACCCGCTTCATCCAGGAACAAGTCGGACACAAGTACGCCTCAACCACCTCGCTCTACACCTTCGTCTCCCCCGACTACCGCAGCCGTGTCGTGGCCGCCGCACTTCGCGCCGCGGCCAAACGCCTGCCCGAAAGGACCGACCAGCAATGAAACACCGGATCGCCTACCAGTGGCGACTACGCCAGGTCATGACCGACCGAGATATGCACACCCTGTCCGACCTGATCACGCCATTGCACGACGTGGGAATCGAACTCTCCGCCTCCCAGCTCTACCGCCTCCTGGGACGCACCCCTGAGCGACTGCCCCTGGCCCTACTCGGAGCGCTGTGCCACGTCCTGGACTGCACCGTCGAAGACCTCTGCGTCTTCCACGTCGACACCTCCCCCTCCAGACGCACCGCCACAGCCACCGACGCCTCCCCCGCAACCGACGTGCCACTGCGACCGAAGCGGGCACACATCCACCGACCCGGACCGACGGCGTAGACCCCCAGGCAGGCGGCGGACACATGGCTGACACATCGAAGTACCACTGCACACGGTGCAACGACGAGCAGCAGCATCGCGGAGTGCGCTGGCCCGAGGGCTTCGTCTGCCGCCGCTGCTACCAACAGGCCACCCGCCGACGCGGCACCTGCCCCCGCTGCCAACGCCCGGATCGACTGCTGCCTGGCCTCGCCAACGACCAGCCCATCTGCACTGACTGTGCCGGAATCGACGACCCCCGACTGACCTGCACCCGCTGCGGAGACCAGGACGAACCCCACCGCCGAGGACTGTGCGCACGATGCTGCCTCACCGACGACCTGACCGCTGAAGTGCCCCGGGTTTGATGGAGACATCGATTACCCGGGGCACTTCAATGGGATCTGCCCAGAAGTTGGCCATCTCGGGTTTTCGGGTTGTCAGGACAAGGGCTTCACTCCCTGGCCTGCGAGTGCTTCGGAGAGGCGGACGGAGTCGCCGCTGGTCTGGCAGACGTGGGCGCGGTGCAGTAGCCGATCCACTGTCGCGGTGGCGATGGTCTTGGGCATGAGTTCGTCGAAACCGGCCGGGTGCAGGTTCGAGCTGATCGCGATGGCACGTTTCTCGTAGGCGGCGTCCACCAGGCGGTAAAGCCCATTCGCTAGGCACCCGGACCGAACTTCTCGACGCGGTGCGCACGATCCGTTCCCGGGGGTTCGCGTCGAGCAAGGAGGAGAGCGAGGAGGATGTCGCCTCCCTCGCCGTCGCACTGGCCTCGACCCGCTCTCCGCGGTTGGCTGTCAAGGCCTCGCTGCCGCTCAGTCGCATGAGCTCGGCGACCGAGCAGGACATCCTCACTCGGCTGGTAGCTGCGGCGGAGGAGATCGACCATCTCCTGCTCTGATCGGCGTGGTCAGGCCGAAGTCGGCTGGGCCTCAGGCTGGACTGGGCTGCCCGCCGTCCCGGTCCAGCCGGTTGCCGGTCCCCTGGACGTGGCGCACGAAGGACCGTACCGCCGGGGCGATGCCTCCTTCGCGTGACCAGTAGATCCACAGCGGGGCGCTCATCGGGGTGTGCTCGTCGACCAGCACTGGCCATCTGGCCGAGTCGTCGGCACTGAGGTTGTCGTCGGCGATGACGGCCACGCCCAGCCCTGCCCGGGCGAGCGCAACGATGGTGGTGGCGTTGACGCTCTCCGACGTGATGTCGAGCCCGAAGCCCCCTGCCCGCAGCGCCGGCTCCAGCAGGCGCCGGGTGAGGCTATCGGCGTGCCCGGTGAGCACCGGCTGGCCACGCAATTCAGCGACCAAGACGTGGCTCCGGCCCCGCCACGGGTGGTCGTCGGAGGTCACCACCGCCAGCCGCACGTCGCCGAGCTGGTGGCCCGCAAGACGCTGGTCGGCCTGCCCGAGGCCCGTCACGAGATCGACGTCCCCGTTAAGCACCTGTTCGATCGCGGGCAGGCCCGAGTACTCGTGGACGGCGACGTGGATAGCGGGATGCGCCGACCGGAAGGTGCCGATCAGGGGCGCGAGGAACCGTGACACGTGCGGATATGCGCAGGCCACCGTGACGACGCCCGCTCGACCGCGAGCGAGTTCGTGGGCAAACTGGGAGACCGACTCCGCTCGATTCAGCAGGTAATGGGCGCGGGGCAGCAATTGATTCCCGGCACCGGTGAGCTGTACTCCGCGGCCGGACCTCTCGAAGAGGGCGATGCCCAGCTCCGCCTCCAGCGCCTTGATCGAACGCCACAGCGAGGGCTGCGGCACATCGAGGGTGGCGGCGGCGCGGAGGAACGACCCCTCGCGGGCCACCGCAACGAGATACCTGAGTTGACGCAGCTCCACGCACGGCTCCTAGTTTCACCAGTGAATAGCTCGATACCAAAATAGCCCATAGACAGCCTGTGATGAAGGTCATACTCTTTTATGTGTACTGCAATGCAGAAAGCCGTCCTAACTTGAGGAGAATTGGATGTCGGAGTCTGGTGGAGAAACCGTGGCCACTGCGCGGCAGCGTCAGCTGGTCGAGCGGGCACTCGGTGAGTGGCAGGGCGAGGCGGCGGGTCGAGTCATCGTTGTCACCGGTGGAGCCCGCGGCATCGGCCGTTCCCTCTGCGAGGGACTGTTGCGCGCCGGCGCCAAGGTCGTTGCAGCGGACCTGACGTGGGACGACGCTGACGACTTCCGCAAGCAGCTGGAGTCGGACGGCAGCGGCATGGCCGTCGACATGGACATCACCGACGACGACGCCCTCGACGCCGCCCGAGACGCTGTAATCGACAGGTTCGGGACCGTCGACGTCCTAGTGAACAACGCGTCTCTGGTCTCCGAAACCCTCTTCCCGCCCACAGGCCACCGGAACACCCTTGACACGACCGACCGCGACTGGGAGGTGATGTTCGGCGTCAACGTGTTCGGCACGCTGAAGGCCATCCGCCGGTTCATCGAGCCGATGCGGGCCCAGCAGCGGGGCAGCATCGTCAACGTCGTCAGCAGTGGCGTCCTGGCCGTCGCCGCCGGCGGCGGCTACCACGGGCTGCGCCCGTGGACGGTCGAGATGCCTTACCAGGCCACCAAGGCCGCCGTGATGGCGCTGACCTTCTACCTCGCCGAGGAAGTGCGCGGCGACGGGGTCGCGGTTAACGCGATCATGCCGGGGCACACCCGAGCGTCGTGGTTCGACGCCACCGCCCGGGCCTTCAACGAGCAGGGCATTGCCTACTTCATGCGCCCGGCGATTCCCGAGCACCTGCTGCCGATCTCGCTCTTCCTCGCCGCCCAGGACAGCGCGGGGACGTCCGGGCGCCTCTACTACGTGCCGGAGTGGAACTACGACCACGGCTACGGGGACTACGCCGCCTGGCAGGACCATGAGCTGCCTCCGGACATGGAGGAGATCTACAGCCGGCTGGAAGCCGCGACCCCGTCATACGAGCGGGCCGGCGTGGCCCACCTCCCCTTCGACGCGCAGGGTGCCCTGTACGCCGCGGGCATGGCAAACCTCGGGGCCCAGAACAGTTGGACCAGCAATGACAGCGCTCAGTGATACCGCAGACGCCCAGACGATCCGCCTACAGGTGGGCCGTTCGGGTCCGCCCTCCCATCTCACCTCACGCAACCCGTCAGACCCCGAGAGGACCCGATCATGACCAGCATTAGCGAACGCCCCGTTGACGTGGCCGCCGCAAGACTGCACGACCTGGTGAAGCCCGACGAGGGTGCCGTCAGCAGAACAGTCTTCGTCGACGAGGCAACCTACCGCAAGGAATTGGACCGGGTATTCACCAAGACGTGGTTGTTCATCGGCCACGAGTCCCAGTTGAGTGAGCCGGGCGACTACCTGACGAACTTCATGGGCGAGGACCCTGTGATCGCCACTCGCGGTGCGGACGGAGTGATCCGGGTGATGCTCAACTCCTGCGCCCACCGGGGCATGGCCGTGTGTAGCACCGACGCCGGGTCCTCGAAGTTCTTCCGCTGCCCCTACCACGGCTGGACCTACAGCAACAACGGCGATCTGATCGGTGCACCGCGCGCAGATACCGTCTACCATGGCGAGCTGGACAAGCCGCGCCTAGGTCTGAAGGCCGTTCCGCGGGTGGAGAACTACAAGGGCTTCATCTTCGCCAATTGGGACGAGGACGCCATCCCGCTGGTAGACTACCTCGGCGCTGACCAGCTCTGGTATCTGGACCTGGCCTTCGAGGCGCCGCTCGGCGGGCTCGAGGTGATCGGCCCCACGATGAAGTTCCGGATCAAGGCCAACTGGAAGCTGGCGGCGGAGAACTTCGCCGGCGACGACTACCACGTGCTCTACACACATGGGTCGGCCTTCCAGATCGGCTTCCTCCCCGATTACGACACGCTCGGCGACTACATCGCATACTTCGACCACGGCCACGGGATGGGCGACATCAGCAAGCCCGGCCGGGCCTATCAGAACGACGTCGGGATGGCTCAGCTCCTCGGGCCGGAGGCGATCGAGTACGTCAACGCCGTGCACGAGCGGCTCAAGGCCCGGGTCTCCCCGCTGCAGGCGGAGATGCACGGGCTCGGTCAGGGCAATATCTTCCCGAACCTGTCATGGATCAAGTTCGGCGTCTTCCACGTCTTCGGGCTCTTCCAATGGCACCCGAGGGGACCGGGTGAGATCGAGGTCTGGCAGACGGCGCTCTTCGACCGCGACGCGCCGCAGTCGGTCAAGGACTTCGCCCGCACCCAGATGTCCCAGGAGAACGCCGCGGCCGGGATCTTTGGCCAGGACGATGGCGAGAACTTCGAGCAAATCACCGAGTCCGCCCGAGGGGTGGTCTCCCAGACCCGGGATTTCAACTACGCGATGGGCCTGGGGCACGAGGGCGAGATCCACGAGGAGGGATACCCCGGCCATTTGGGGCCCCACTATTCGGAGCAGAACCACCGCAACTTCTATCGCTACTGGCTCGAACTCATGACCACCCCGGGAGAGCAGAAATGACCAATTCCCTCACCGATCTGCGCCGCGACGTCGAGGACTTCCTCTACAGCGAGGCCAAGATGCTCGACGAGCAACGCTACGACGAGTGGCTCGACCTGTTCACTGAGGATGTCCATTACTGGATGCCGATCACGGAGACCCGTGAGGTGCGGCAGCACCGGGACCACGTCCCCGGCGAGTGGTCGCTCATGGAGGAGGACGCCCGTTTCCTCGCCAAGCGGATGGAGCGCTTGGCCGGTGGCCTTGCCCACGCGGAGCAGCCGCGGTCGCGGACGCGCCGGTTCATCAGCAACGTCCTGGTCACCCCCGGGCCGGACGGCGACCTGGTAGCGGAGTGCAACTTCATCATCTTCCAGTCCCGGCGAGCCAACTCCGAGCAGTTCTTCGTCGGCTCCCGTCGCGACCGGATCGTGACCTCCGGTGAGAGCTGGAAGATCGCCGAACGGACCGTGCTCCTCGACCACCGGGTGTTGCCCCGTGCCATCTCCATCTTCTTCTGAGGCCCAGGCGGCTGACCTCGACGGCAGTCGGGACGTCGGGGCTGATGGCGCACCAGAGCCGAGTTCTTGGCTGCGCATCGGCTCTGCCGACGGCGAGCTCGTAGTCCGCAACGAGTTCGCCCGGGTGCGGGTACGCGCCGACCGAGACGGCAACGACCTTCGCCTGGCCATCCGTAGCCTGCGCACCGGCCGCGAGGTCTTCCTTGACGCGCTGCAGCTGGAGAGCCTCACCTGGCTCGACGAGAGGGCCTACACGACATTGCTCTCCGAGCCGTTCGGACCGGAGTGACCGACCATCCCGCACCGGCCGCACGGCCGAACAGAGAGGAGCTTCAACGTGACG
The DNA here is from genome assembly GCF_016924115.1 of Gordonia sp. BP-119. Classification (NCBI taxonomy): domain Bacteria; kingdom Bacillati; phylum Actinomycetota; class Actinomycetes; order Mycobacteriales; family Gordoniaceae; genus Gordonia; species Gordonia sp. BP-119. Next base: position 17,370 of record NZ_JAFFZF010000023.1, on the reverse strand, counting down.
AGCACTGAAGGGGGAATGGCCCAGCCCCAGGGGAACTCGTTCTGGGTGGACCTGCTGGGAACCGAGGTCCGGTACCGCCAGGCGAGCTCTTACCGCACCCGCAGCATCGAGGCAGGCGCCGGTGAGCCGGTAGTCCTGCTGCACGGCGTGAGCGGGCACGCCGAGACCTGGGTGCGCAACGTCGCCGTCCTCGGCCGGGACTTCCGCGTGCATGCCATTGACATGCTGGGTCATGGCTTCACCGACAAGCCGCAGATCGAGTACTCGATCCGCGCGCTCGCCGAGCACGTGCTCGGCTTCCTCGACGAGATCGGCGCCTCGCGAGCCCACCTGGTCGGGCAGTCTCTCGGTGGCTGGGTCGCGGCGTTTCTCGCCGTCCACCACCCCGAGCGGGTCGCCTCGCTCGTCAGCGTCACCGGGGCGGGGCTGCAGGTGGACGCCGACGGTGCCACGCTGACCGAGAACGTCGGCCGGCAGGTCGCGGAGGCTACCACCAAGGCTCTGGACACCCCGACCCGGGAGAAGGTCCGGACTCGGCTGGAATGGCTGGTCCATGACCCGTCCGTGGTCACCGACGAACTGGTGGAGACCCGGTACCGGATCTACGCCAGCCCGGACTTCGCCGCCACCGCCGGTGACATGGTCGCCGCATTCACCTCCCGGCCCCGGCCGGAGGAACTGCTGACCGCCGAGCGGCTCGCGACGATCAACTGCCCGACGCTCGTGCTGTGGACCCGGCAGAACCCGACCATGCCGTGGACGGTGGGGGAGGCGGCCAGCCGGATCATTCCCGATGCAACGTTCCGTCTGATGGAGGACGCCGGTCACTGGCCGCAGTTCGAGAAGCCGGCGGAATTCCACGCTGTCGTCGGCGGTTTCGTGCGTTCGGTCACCGCGGGGCGCCGAGGTGGGCGCACCGACGGCGACGGCGACGGCGGCCCCACGGATCCGGCCACCAACCGGCAACGGGCGGCCCGCTGATGGGCAGGCTGGTAGGTGCGTACGCGACGTCCCACACGGCGATGATGATCCGAAAGCTCCAACCGGACAACGACGTGCACGCCGCAGTCCATCAGGCCTTCGCTCAGGTGCGTGCGGAAATTGACCGGCTGTCCCCTGACGTGCTCGTCGTCGTCAGCAGCGAGCACCTAGCATCCTTCAGCTACGACAGCTTTCCGCAGATATGCGTCGGAATCGGAGAGATAGCCACCGGTTGGGGCGATGGAGGAGTGGCCAGCGCCGAGGTCCCACTTGCTGGCGCCTTCGCTGCCCAGCTGCTCTCCGAAGGGGTGGCCGCCGGATTCGACCTCGCGTTCTCCGCCAACCCGAAGATCGACCATGCGTTCATGGCACCATTGACCCTGATCCGACCAGAGATGGACATCCCGGTGGTCCCGGTGTTCCAGAACGCCAACACCGAGCCTCTGCCACCCCTGTGGCGCAGCGCCCAACTGGGGGAACTGCTGCGCGACGTCATTACGCGGCGGCCCGCAGCCGAAACAGTGGTCGTGCTCGGGACCGGCGGGCTCTCCCACTGGGTCGGCACGCCGGAGATGGGCCAGATCAACTCCGCCTTCGACGAGCGATTCCTGCAGCACGTGCGCGCAGGGGACCTCGGCGCGATCCTCGCCATGAAGACCGCCGACGTCCTCGCTGAGGCCGGCAATGGTGCCCCGGAGATCTGCAACTGGGTCACCGCGATGGCCGCCGCGTCCCGTCAGGAGGGCTGGGGAGTGTCGGAGCCTGAGCGGACGGCCCGTGGGCCGAGAGGGGTCGTCCTGGCATACGAGTCCGTCCCGGACTGGGCGACCGGGATCGCGCTGGCTCGGTTGGCCCCCGAGGAGGAACCGTGAACTTACCCCTGGACCAGGTCATCCGCCGGGTCGTCCGGGATCCGGAGTTTCGTTCTATTGCGGAAGAGTCGGGCCAGCTCGCGGCCGACCTCGCAGGCGTACGGCTGGCCGATCTTGCGGCCGTCCTGGAGGGCGACCTGGTCACCCTCCAGCAAAGGGGCGCCCACCCACTGCTGATCATGCAGCTGGCCGGCGCGCTCAGGATCGATCCGATGCGGCGCTTCGCCGCCGAACAGACTGCCCATGACTTAACCACGGAGGGACGATGAACATGATGAACATTACGGTGGACCTCGAGCGGTGTGAGGGCTTCGCCTCGTGCGTTGTGACCGCGCCCGAGCTCTTCGACCTCGATGACGAGCGAAGCGTCGCCGTCGTTCTGGAGCCTGTTGACGGTGGCCCCCGCACCCGCGCCTTAGCGCTCGAGGCCGCCGCGAGCTGCCCGATGCGGGCCATCACCGTCTCCGACCCCCTGGTGGACGAACCATCGCTGCCGCGGCGCGGCCGGTGACCGACGGAGTTTCGCCGGACGCGGTGGCAACCGCGGTCGAGAACGAACCCCGTCGGGCGGCGGTGGCCGGTACGCCCTGTGCCCCGGTTCGTGAACGTGCTACCACCGACGTTAGCGGCCGGCTGCGCCGTTCAGCAGGTTCTCTCCGCTCGCGCTCTCGGTTGGAGGGGTGGCAGCCGCAATGGCCGATCGCTGAGCGGGTCAACGACCACGTTGTCAGACCGGGCGACTCGCGATCCGGGGCTCGATGCCAGCATCCCGGGCTGCCACGCGTACAGCATTTGGTCGCCGCGGCGGGCATATCGTTGACGCCCAAGAGGATACCGGCCTGCCTTCCTGCCGCACCTCGGGCACTGGCCCAGTCGGCTAGATGTACTGACCACGGAGGTTGTGTCTCCGGTCGGCATGGCGAGATGAAATGAGGAAGACCTCCGTGTGAGGTGTGAAAGCGACCAAGCAACCACACCCACAACGGAGGTCTTCGTGTCCCACGCTAACGCGACCTTGACGCCCACGGGAAGACTGCGCCTGGCCCGGTGTGTCGTCGAAGACGGCTGGCCCCCGGCCCGAGCTGCGGAACGGTTCGGTGTCTCGGTCACCACGGCCCGACGCTGGGCCAGCCGGTATCGCGAGCAGGGCAAGGCCGGCATGGTTGACCGCTCCAGCCGGCCGCACACCTGCCCCCACCGCACCCCGCGTCGTCGGGAGCGCCGGGTGATCGGCCTGCGCGTATCGCGCCGGTGGGGGCCAGCCCGAATCGCTTACCACCTGGGAATGCACCCCTCGACGGTGCACAAGATCCTGTCCCGCTTCGGGTGCGTGCGCCTGGCGTTCACCGACCCGGCCACCGGCGCCCCGGTGCGCGCCACCAAGCGACGCCCGCAGCGCTATGAGCACGCCGCACCGGGCGATCTGGTGCACGTGGACATCAAGAAGCTCGGACGCATCCCCGACGGCGGCGGGCACAAGTTCCTCGGCCGCGCCAAAGGATGGTCCCGGGCCGTTCGGCGAAGGTCCTCACCGAGTGGCTCAACGCCCGCGACCAGGCATTTCGAGACCGAGTCAAGGTGGTCACGATGGACGGGTTCGCCGGCTACCACTCCGCCGCAGCCAAGGCCGTGCCCGCAGCACGCACGGTGATGGACCCGTTCCACGTCGTGCATCTTGCCGCCGACAAGCTCACCGTGTGCCGCCAACGCATCCAGCAGGCCACCACCGGGCACCGGGGCCGCACCGGCGATCCGCTGTACGGCATCCGCAGGACGCTCAACACCCGGGCAGGGCTGCTGACCGACAAACAGAAAGTGCGCTTGTTCAAGGCGTTCACCGCCAACGATGCGCACGCGGCGGTGGAGGTCACCTACGGCGTCTACCAGCGACTCATCGCCGCCTACGAGGCCTCGGGCAAGCGGGAGGGCAAGATCGCGATGTACAAGCTCCTGCGCTCGATCCGGACCGGGGTGCCCACCGAGCTGCCCGAGCTCGCCCAGCTCGGCCGGTCGCTATGGAAGCGGCACCGCGAGATCCTCGCCTACTTCGACGTGGGTGCCTCCAACGGCCCCGTCGAGGCCATCAACGGCAGGCTCGAACACCTCCGCGGAATCGCCCTGGGCTTCCGCAACCTCAAGCACTACATCTTGCGGTCACTGATCCACTCCGGACAGCTTCAGGATCGGATCAATGCACTCTGAATCCGGAAGGGCCCTTTCTATTGACAGTCGATGCGGAGGCGCGTAGCTTTCAGGCACACGCAGAAGAGATTTCTACTGGCCAGAACTACCACGTCGGTAGGGGTCGAACTGCGATGAATTGTTCAATCGTTATCGTGCACAGAAAGGCGTTATCCGTGCCAAGCTCTTCAATCACCCAGAAGTTCCATACCGTCGATGTGAAAGGGGTTCAGACGCGTTATTTCGACGACGGCCAGGACAAGGATCCGATCCTCCTCATCCATGGGGGGCATTTCGGGTTCTTCATACCGGTCGGAATCGAATCCTGGGGCAACGTTCTAGAGGATTTCGGCGAGTACGGCCGTGTCCTCGCGGTCGACAAACTCGGTCAGGGCGAGACTGGTCTCCCGCTGAATGACGAAGACTGGACTGTCGACGCGGTCGCCGAACACGTTGCGAACTTTGCAACTCAGTTGGGGCTCAAGAACCTGACCCTGGTGGGTCACTCGCGCGGCGGCATGACGGCGGTCCTTCTCGCGTTGAAGTACCCTGAGATGGTAAAGAAGCTGGTCATCATCAGCAGTGCGACTGCGGCACCGGCGCCGCCCGTCGGAACCGACATGGACTTCTACGAGCGAGTCGAAAGGACTGCCCCCGGAGGTTCGGCCGAGTTGATCCGTCACTATCATGCTGCCCAGGCGGTTAATGAGGGAGATCTGCCCGAGGACTACATCGGGATCGCCACAAAGTGGCTCGAGAGCGAAAAGCAGCTCGACGCTGTCGCCGGATATGCACGCAATGCGGAGGAGCACTGGTTGCCTAGCCTCAGCGAGGGCAGGCGCTGGGTTCAGGAACGGCTTGCCGACGCAGGAATCCCGGTGCCGACGCTGGTTGTGTGGGGAGTCAATGATCGATCGGCGCCGGTGTCGATGGGTAAGGGGCTCTTCGATCTGATCGCTGCCAACACCCTGGATAGCTCGCTCTATCTCATCAACAACGCTGGTCATCACGTGTTCAGTGACCAGCGCGAAAAGTTCAACGCCGCGGTTGGTGCGTTCATCTCGCTTTAGCAGAACCCTTCGTCGGTCTTTCGTGCTCGAAAGACCAGATGTCTGATACAAACAACTTCGAAGAGGAAGCTGGAATCTAATGCACAACTCGCTTTACGACTATTCACCGATTACTGAGCGTCCACGATTCGAGTGGCCGGGCGGGAAGAAGGTCGCCTTCTACGCGGGCGTCGCGGTGGAACACTATCCGGTCGACAAGCCGTCGACATCAATTTTTGCCGGAACAGCTGGGCTGACCCCGGACCCCCTCAACTATGGGTGGCGAGACTATGGAATGCGGGTGGGGATCTAGCGGATGATCGAATCGCTCGATCGTCACGGAATGCGGGCGACCGCCTTTGTGAACTCTGACGCATGTTCGCTTTATCCCCAGGTCATCGCGGCCGGAAACGAGCGCAACTGGTCGTGGGTGGCTCATGGTCGCGACAATTCGACCTTCCAGAACGGGATGGAGAAGAGCGTAGAGAGAAAATATCTTGAAGAGGTCGTGGACGAAATCGAGCGGCACACGGGGACTCGTCCGACTGGTTGGATCGGTCCCGCGCTTACCGAGACATTTGAGACACCTCAGATTCTCGCCGAACTGGGGCTGGAATATGTGCTGGACTGGTGCGCCGACGACCAGCCGTTCTATCTCAATGGCGAGAAGCCGATGCTCAGTGTTCCGTACTCGACCGTTTTGAATGATGTGATGCTGTTCGGCGGAAACGGTCTCAGCGGTGAGGGCTTTGTCCAGCTGATTAAGGACCAGTATGAGCAGCTGTCTAAGGAAGCGGATGACCATGTGCGAGTAATGGGCATTGGCCTTCACCCGTTCATCATCAACCAGCCGTTCCGTCAGAAGTACCTTGACCTGGCCCTGGATTTCATCGCCGAACAGGACGATGTTTGGATTACTACGTCGGATGATATCGCGGCTCACTTCAAGAATAATGTTGCGGATCGTCCTGCGGCCTAGTGTCGCGTTTCTGAAGTTGGTTTAGGGTTGGCTTTCGCGAGGATCTGTTCGGGAGTTTTGGTCCAGACGAATGGGTGTTTGCGGTCGTTCCAGCCCGTGATGAACTGGCGAATCTTGGCATTGAGGTCCTTGACGGATGTAAAGACACCGCGGCGGATGGCCTGCCGGTCGATGATGCCGAACCAGACTTCCACGAGGTTGAGCCAGGACCCGGACGTCGGGGTGAAGTGCACGTGGAACCGCGGATGCTGTGCCAGCCACACCTTCACCGCCGGGGTTTTGTGGGTGGCGTAGTTGTCCATCACCAGGTGCAGGTCCACCTCCGGGTAGGCGCGGTCGAGCTGACGCAGGAACGCCAGGAACTCCTGATGGCGATGCTTCGGCTTGACCGCGCCGGTGACGTGCCCGGTCGCAATGTCCAACGCGGCGAACAGAGTCGTCGTGCCGTGCCGCTTGTAATCGTGGGTGTGCCTTTCGATGCTGCCGGTGCGCATCGGCAGCATCGGCGCGGTCCTATCCAGCGCCTGGATCTGACTCTTCTCGTCAACACACAACACGATCGCGTTGTCCGGTGGCGCCAAGTACAACCCCACCACGTCGGTGACCTTCGCGACCAGTTCGGGATCGGTGGAGAACTTGAACGTTCCGGCCCGCCAAGGCTGCACGCCGAACTTGCGCCACGCCCTGGCCACGGTGGCGTTACCGATCTTCAGATGATCCGCCAGCAGGCGTGAGGACCAGTGCGTCACCCCGTACTTCTTCGGCGGAGGAACAAAGCAGAGAAGAGAAGAGACAACAATGTCTATCAGCAATGCCGTTGAAGAATACGAACGTCTTCGAGCAGATTTCCGAGCCAAAGGTTTGGGCGGCCGGACCGGCTTCGGGCAGCGGCCAGCGCTGCTGGTCATCGACCTGATCCGGGGGTTCACCGACACCAGATCCCCCCTGGCCGGCGAACTCGACTCTCAGTTGCAGGCCACCCAACAACTGCTTGCAGACGCACGCGATGCCGACGTGCCCGTGATCTTCTCGACGGTCGCCTACGATGCGGACCTTCAGGAGGCCGGCAAGTGGATCCGCAAGATCCCTTCCAACAGCTGGCTGATGGAGGGAAACGAGTGGGTGGAGCTGGATGAGCGACTGGGTCGTCGCGAGAACGAGATGCTGCTGGTCAAAAAGTACGCGTCCTGTTTCTTCGGTACCGATCTGGCAGCTCGTCTGATCTCCCGGGGCGTGGACACGGTGATCCTCCTCGGATGCACGACCAGCGGATGCATCCGCGCCACCGCTGTGGACGCGTGCTCCTACGGATTCCACACAGTCGTTGTGGAAGAGGGCGTGGGAGACAGAGCAGAGCTGCCACACCTGGCAAGCCTCTTCGACATCGACAACAAGTACGGTGACGTCGTGAGCCTGGAGGACGCCAGCGCCTACCTCCAGCATGTCCACCAGTAGAGACGCCGAATACGGACACCGGTGACGAAAGCTCATCGGCCAGCGCATCAGCGGATCCTTGAGGACGTCGATGCGAAAGAGTTACCACCACGGGAAAGCACATGGACTCCGTCAACTATGACAGGGCCTTGAGCGCGCTGGCCATCATCTTGTTCAGCTTCGCGCTGGGCACTTTGTCCGTTGTCGTCCCTCTTTTGGGTGTGCATGCGGGCTACACCCCCAGTGAGATCGGGCTGCTGGTCGCCGTGGCTGCCATCGCACAGCTGATCACCCGCCTGTACATGGGCGCGTTGATGCGTCGGATTCCGGACAGGTCCTTCCTCGTGGGATCCGGGCTGATGATCGCGATCTCGTGCGCACTGCTCGCGATTTCTCCCGCGGTCGTGTTTTTTGTCGCGTCCCAGTTGGTCCAGGGAATAGCCCGGGCGTTCTTCTGGACCAGCAGCCAGACCCACGCCGTTCGTACATCCGCCGCACCGGTCAGTGGCCTCCGGGACGTCAATCTGGCGGCGGGGATCGGTGCGCTTCTCGGCCCCACGGTGGCCGGATACCTCTGGGAGGCCTCGGTGCAACTGCCACTCATGATGGGGATCGTCGCAGGTTCCGTCGCCGTCGTCCCCGCGGCCTTGTTGATCAGGTTTCCCCCGTTCGCGGCCAGGCCTTCTTCACCCACTGGCAGGGATGTCCGTCTGTGGCGACGACCCGGTGTCAACGCTGCCTGCTGGATGAACACGGGCGCAGGGGTTTGGAAAAGCCTTCTGGACTCCTACGTCCCTTTGGCCCTGTCCCTGGCAGGCCAACCGGCTGCAGTCATCGGTATCCTGCTCTCCATCGCCAACGCCACCGTTCTCGTCGGTAGTACCGCCAGCGGGTGGGTCCGGCGCCGGGGCGTCAGGGCGTCTCTGGTCATCGGGATGATAGCTACAGGGCTGGGACTGGCCGCAGTGGGACCGTTCGCCGGTCTGACCGCCCCGGTGGCCATTGCCCTGGCCATCTCCGGCATCGGTGCCGGGGTCCTGCAGACCGTCGGTCCGGCCATCGCAGCGGAGAAGGTGCACCCAGAAGAACGCGGAGACGCCCTCGCATTGACGGGCACTTTCCGCGCCACGGCGCTCTTCCTCTCACCGCTGGGCATGGCCGGGCTGGTCACCCTCGTTCCGGTGACCGCGGCCCTGCTGGCCGCGGGCCTGCTCATCATCACCCCAGCTGCAACCACCTGGAGATCCAACAAAGATGTCGACTGACCGACACAGACCCCGAGGCTCGCGCTATTTGCCTCCGGTGACAAGAAAGCAAGACGTTTCGACGAGAGGCTGTCCATGACGACGAAAACCCATCCGAGCGATGACCCCGCAACGGTCCCGAGGCTCCGACTGCGGCACGGGCATAGCATTCCGCATCTGGGCCTGGGCACCTGGCCACTGGTGGGGGAAGAGTGCGAGACGGCCGTCCGCTACGCCATTCAAAGCGGCTACCGGCTCGTCGACACCGCGTTCCAGTACCGCAATGAAGACGCGGTGGGACGCGGTGTCCGCACTGCCGGCGTTGCGCGTGAAGAGCTGTTCGTCTCCAGCAAGTTCAACAAGGAGTCCCACAGCGTCGACGGTGTGCAGAGGGCCTACGACCGCAGTCTCCAAGCCTTGGGCCTGGACTACCTGGACATGTTCATGTGCCACTGGCCCGTGCCGGCCTTGGACCAGTACACCGAGGCATGGAGAGGCCTCGTCAAGCTCTTGGACGAAGGCCGTGTCAAAGCGATCGGTGTCTCCAATTTCAAGCCGGACCATTTGGAGAAGGTCATTGCCGCGACCGGCGTGGTTCCTGACGTGAACCAGATCCAGCTCAGCCCCGATCTCGCACGGCTACCCCCGCGGGCAGTGCACCAGGACCTGGGCATCATTACCGAGGCCTGGAGCCCTATTGGTCGCGAATCGGGACTGCGTGACCACCCCATCGTGGTGCAGATCGCGCAACGGACAGCAAAGAGTCCGGCGCAGGTTCTGCTCCGCTGGCACGTCCAGCAAGGAATCGTCCCGATCCCGCAGGCCGCCAAACCCGCATGGCTGGTCGAGAACATCTCGGTGTTCGATTTCTCCCTGACTGCCGAGGAAATGGCCGCCCTGGCGAGGCTGGACCGCGGAGAGAACGCCGCCCGCGACTCCGACTCCCCCGAAAACGGCCACTGACCCTTGCCGCACCCACCCGTACCTGGCACGAAGAGTGGGAGGGGTTGACGTAGATCACAAAATGCGGAAACCTCTTCACGACAGAGTGGACCTCTGCTCTACAGACTGACTGATCGATGATCGAGAAGGAGCTCTCCCATGGCAGACCATCACGGCGTCCTCGAGGACGTACGGCGGGGCATGATCCCTGCACATATCTACAACGACAAAGAGCTCTTCGAACTCGAGAAGGAACGTCTCTTCAGCCGCAGCTGGCTGTTCGTCGCCCACGAGTCGGAGGTCCCCGAGGCTGGTGACTACGTGGTCCGCAGGGTCCTCGAGGACTCGTTCATTATCTCTCGGGACGAACAGGGCCAGGTCCGGGCCCTGTTCAACATGTGCCTCCACCGGGGCATGCAGGTGTGCCGGGCGGAGATGGGCAATGCCTCCCACTTCCGTTGCCCGTACCACGGTTGGTCTTACCGCAATGACGGGCGCCTCGTTGGCCTGCCGTTTCACAAGGAGGCATACGGCGGGGAGGAAGGCTTCAAGAAGAAGGGCCAGACCTTGTTGCCTGCTCCCTCGCTGGCCACGTACAACGGTCTGATCTTCATCAGCATGGACCCGGATGCCGAGCCCCTGGAGGAGTTCCTGGGGGACTTCAAGTTCTACCTGGACTACTACACGAAGCAGAGCGCGGACGGCATCGAGCTGCGTGGCCCTCAGCGTTGGCGGGTCAAGGCGAACTGGAAGATCGGGGCCGAGAACTTCGCCGGGGACATGTACCACACGCCCCAGACCCACACCTCGGTGGTGGAGATCGGCCTCTTCCGCGAGCCCAAGGCGGAGAAGCGCAAGGACGGCACCACGTACTGGGCTGGCAACGGTGGCGGCACCACTTACAAGCTGCCCGAAGGTGGCCTGGAGGAGCGCCTGCGCTACGTGGGCTACCCGGACGAGATGATCGCCCGGATGAAGGAGCAGTGGACCCAGGAGCAGCTCGACGTGGTCGGCAAGGACGGGTTCATGATCTCGGCGGCCTCACTGTTCCCGAACATGAGCTTCGTCCATAACTGGCCGCGGGTCGAAGAGGGCTCCGACGAGGTGCTCCCCTTCATCTCTATCCGCGTGTGGCAGCCGATCAGCGAGAACGAGACGGAAGTCCTCTCGTGGTTCGCCGTCGACAAGAACGCGCCGGAGGAGTACAAAGCGCTTTCCTACAAGGCGTATCTCATGTGCTTCGGCAGTGGCGGCATGTTCGAGCAGGACGACGTCGAGAACTGGGTGTCCCTCACCAATACTGCCGCCGGCTCCATGGCACGGCGTCTGCTGCTCAACAGCCGGATGGGCATGCTCGAGAACGGCGAGAACGTCGTCGAGGCCCTGTCCCCCGAGGAATACTCGGGACCCGGCGCCACCCGTGTCGGCTACAGCGAGTACAACCAGCGGGAGTTGTTGCGCCGGTGGGCCGATCACCTCGAACGTCCGGTAGAAGCCGCAGCGCAGGTGCACGTGGGCTCGGACCCGGTGCAAGCGCCACCGGCCGCCGGATCGGGGCCCGCCCGCCCGGCCTGCGGCAGCGCAGAGACCGCGCCCGCAGCAACCCTTCACGAGGAGGTCTGATCATGAGTGTTGGAACGGCACACGAGAACGAGAACTTGACGCTGTCCGAACAATCGGCGCTGGGAGCCCACGCCCCGCGTACTCAGCGGACGGGGCAGACCCTGCCTTTCAACGATGAACTTCACCTGGAGGCGCATCGTTGGCTGGTCGATGAGGCGTACCTGTTGGACGCCCAGGACTACGACGAGTGGCTCTCCCGGATCGCCGATGACGTGCACTATCTCATGCCCGTCCGCGTCACCACTGCCCTGGGCGCCGGATACTCCACCTCACCGGGGATGGCGCACTGGGACGAGAACAAGTACTCGCTCAGTCGCCGCGTGGCACGCTTCGCCACCGAGCACGCGTGGACCGAAGACCCCCCATCACGGCTGCGCCACTACATCACCAACGTGCGCACCTTCCGCACCCCCGACCCGCAAGAGATCATCGTGGACTCGGCGGTTCTTCTCTTCCGCAGCCGTGGTGACGTCGGGGAGTCCTCCACTGTCTCGGCAGGACGCGAGGATCTCCTCCGCCGTACCTCATCCGGGTCCGGGTGGGAGCTGGCCCGTCGCACCATCATGGTCGACGAGTCGGTCATCCGCATGCAGAACCTGGCGATCTTCCTGTGAAACTGGAATGGGAAGGCGAGGAGGAAGACCGCCTCGCGGCGATCCAGGCCACCGAGGAACGCCGCCGGCTCGAAGAGCACGTCACCGGCAAGCCGATCGTGATCGCTAACGAGTTCTCGGAGGTCCAGGTCACCCGCATCGAGACCCGCAACGGTTCGCGGCTGATGATTCAATCTCCTCGTTCGGGCCAGTGGGTAACGCTCTGTCCGCTGGAACTGGAGTCCCTGACCTGGCAGGCCCCGGCCACGTTCTCGGCCATGATCGGACACCCTTTCGGGCCGCTCGTGGCCGAAGACGAATAAACACCCCAACCGCCAGAGCACCACCGTCTCAAGCTAAGGAGTTCGACCATGCCCGTTGTAAAAGCCGATCTGCAGGCCTGTCAGGGATACGCGAACTGCGTCGTCGGAGCCTCTGACTACTTCGACCTGGACGACGACGGGATCGTCGTGCTGCTCCAGACCGAAGTCCCCGAAGCCGACCGCGCCCGCGTCACCGAAGCCGCGCGCAGCTGCCCGGTCTCCGCACTGGTGGTAGAGGACGCATGAGCCCGGGCACCGTCGTCGTCGTCGGGTCCTCCATTGCCGGGGTGCGCACCGCGCAGTCCCTCCGGCTGGAAGGCTATAAGGGGGAGATCATCCTCGTGGGAGAAGAGACCGAACTTCCCTACGATAAGCCGCCATTGTCGAAATCCGTTCTTGCGGGATCCGCCGACGAGGACTCTATCCGGCTGCTGACACAGGAGCAGGCCGATGCCGAGGACATCCAACTCTTGCTGGGGCACCGCGCTGTCGATCTGGACGTCGCCGAGAACCTGCTGAAGCTTGAAGGGCATGACCCCCTTCGCTACGACAACCTCGTCATTGCCACCGGAGCATCACCCCGGCCCTCTCCCTGGGGCCAGTCTCCAGGGATTCACGTGCTGCGCACCCTTGAGGACGCCCGCGAACTACGTGGGGACCTTCTCCGGGGTGGGGCGCTGGCCGTTATCGGGGCAGGGTTCATCGGCGCCGAAGCGGCAGCCACCGCCCGCGGCCTGGGATTGGAGGTCACCGTCATCGACCCGGTGCCCGTGCCCATGAGCCGCCTCTTTAACCCTGAGATCGGCCAGTGGTTCGCAGACCTTCACCAGGACAACGGGGTCGACACCATGTTCGGCACCGGAGTGGAAGCTATCGAAGGCGAGGAGGGCAACTTCTCCCTCCACCTGACCAACGGTGAGAGCGTTCAGGCGGCCACCGTGCTGATCGGTATTGGCGTCATCCCCAATGACTCCTGGCTTAGCGCATCCGGCCTGCTGGTGGACAACGGGGTCGTGCTCAACGAGTACTGTCAAGCCCTCGACGCTGCGAACGTGTACGCCGTCGGCGACGTAGCCCGCTGGCGCCACCAGAAGCACGGCGAGGACGTCAGGACCGAGCACTGGACTAACGCGGTGGAACAGGCCGCCTGCGTGGCCTACAACATCATCCATCCGGAACAGCCGCGCGCCTACACGCCCATTGAATACGTGTGGAGCGACCAGCACGACTGGAAGATCCAGGTCGTGGGACGCGTCGGAGGCAATGTCGACCACGTCCTCATCGGACACCCGCAGGTCCACGGCAAGTTCGCCGCCCTCTACACCATCGACGGCACCACCGTCCGGGGCGCAGCCATCGTGAACTGGCCCAAAGCCCTCATTGCCTGCCGTCTGGGCATGGCCAGGGGCATCACGGTGCAGGATCTGCGCGCCAAGCTCGAACCCCAGTTGGAGCCACCGCCGAGGAGGGCGTCATGACACCCGGAAACTTGCTGCCCCAGACCGAGAGCGTCAGCCGGGAACGTATCGCCCTCGCCTGCCGGGTCTTGGCCCATCGGGGCCTTGCAGATGGAATCTTGGGTCACATCAGCCTGAAAATTACCGACAGCACATTGCTGGTGCGCTGTCGCGGCCCGTACGAACGCGGACTGGCGTATACGCAAGCCGAAGACATCCGCATGGTGGACCTCGACGGCAATCCCGCCGCCGACGGCGAGCTCGCGGGCGGATACACGGTCCCCAACGAACTGCCGCTGCACACCGAGCTCTTCCGGCGCCGCCCAGACATCCGGGCTGTCGTTCACGCCCATCCCCCGCGAGTGGTTGCCGCCGACCTGGCAGGGCTTGCAGTACGCCCCATCGTAGGGGCGTACGACATTCCCGGAGCCCGCCTCGCCGCCAACGGGGTGCCCGTCTATCCCCGCGGAGTACTCATCCGCGACCGTCGGCTCGCCACCGAAATGGCCGATGCTATGGGAACAAGGCCCGTTGTTGTGCTGCGGGGCCACGGCCTCACCAGCGCGGCCGAAACCGTCGAGCAAGCAGTTCTCCAGGCCATCAGCGTGGACGGCCTGTCCGGGTTGGCACTGCAAGTGACTTCGGCTGGTGGGCACCTCGTCGATCTGCCCGACGCCGATATGGCCGAACTGCCCGACCTCGGAGGAGCATTCAACACAGAGACTGCTTGGAGACATGAACTCGCACGACTTGGTGAGCCTCGTTGATGGCCTGCGCCCTAGCCGGACAGAGACTGAACCCCCGGTCAGTAACATGAAGCTCATGTCCGCATCACGGGCGGAGGACGACTCCAGATACGGCCCTCCTCCGCAGTACCCCATCGAATCCGTCGACAACGCACTCCGATTGTTGCTGCTCTTCGAGACTCGGCCGAGCATCCGGCTCACCGATGCCAGCAAGTACCTCGGAGTGGCGTCATCTACGGCCCATCGCCTCATGGGGATGCTCCTCTACCGAGGTTTCGTACGGCAGAACCCTCAGACCAAAGCGTACGAACCCGGACAAGCACTCAGCTCCATCGCCTTCGCCATACGGCGCCACGTCGACATCGGAACGCTAATTCGTCCAGCAATGGAAAGGGTATTCGAGGCAACCGGAGAGACGGTGCACTTTGCCGAGCTCAAAGGCTCGAACGCACACTTTCTGGAGGCCATCGAAAGCCAACGTGCCGTCCGCGTTGCCTCACGTCAAGGTGCGATGCTTCCTGCCAACTGCACTGCAACGGGCAAAGCAATGCTGAGCCTACTCACCACGGAACAACTGCATGCCCTGTACCCGTATGAGGAGCTCCCGGGTCTCACCAAGGGATCTATCATTTCCCGTTCCGATCTGGAGCGTGCCCTCGAAACGATTCGGCAAACCGGGTACTCAACGAGCCAGGAAGAAAGCGAAGACGGCGTCATGTCAGTCGCTGTTCCCATCACCAGCCCGAGCGGAGGATACTACGGGATCAATGTATCCGTGCCCGCTCACCGCATGACTGAACAACTCCGCACAGAACTCGGAGCTATGCTCCAGACAGCCGCCAAAGAAATCCAGAACTTGCTCGTTTAAGGATCTCGACGGCCGGTGACGGTGGTGCTGTGGACAGGACCACCTCAGGCCAGCGGCGATTCCAGAGAGTCGATTCTCCGCAGTCGGAGCCCGAAGAAGAAGGAAATGACCACGGCGACGGTTGCCATAGTGACGAGCATCGCCCAGGTCAGTGTCGAGTTACCGAGGCTAACCCGGGTGATTCATGGGAATCTGCGGATCGCTGGGCGAAAATAGACCGAAGTGCTTCCTGAACAGGGGAAACTGGGACTTGTCTAAGGTTCCATGTTCTCCAGCAGAAAGCACTCGGTAGGTGAAGCGTACTTCGTGGTCGGCCGGTCTGTCCGTTACTGCAGATGGTGTCGGGGTGGTCTCGCATGCCGGGGCTATCGTGCCTCGACTTCTGGCTGATCAGGTCGGTCTGACCGCCGAGCTGTCAGGGGCCATGGCTCGCCGCCGGTTCATCCCGATCCACGATCGCGGCCGGGTGTTGATCGATACCGCGGTGATGCTCGCCGATGGCGGCGAGTCCATCTCCGACATCGGCGTCCTGCGCCACCAGTCCGGCGCCCTGGGCCCAGTGGCGTCGGCGCCGACGGTGTGGCGCACGCTCGATGAGGTCACTGCCGGCAAGCGCAAGAAGATCCAGGTGGCGCGGGCTCGCACGCGGCGGCACGTGTGGTCCCACCTGCCCGGCGGAGTGCCCGCATCGGCGTGTGCGGGGCGGGATCTGGGATCGACGGTCGTGCTCGATGTGGACGCCACCATTGTGGTCACTCACAGCGAGAAGGAGCTTGCTGCGCCGACGTATAAGCGCACGTTCGGGTACCACCCGATCGGCGTGTGGTGCGACAACACAGAAGAGTTCCTCGCCGCGAGCTTGCGCCCAGGCAACGCCGGGTCCAACACCGCCGCCGACCACATCGACGTCCTGGGCCAGGCAATCGCGCAGATCCCCGCCAGTCATCGGCGTGATCTGCTGATCCGCTCCGACGGTGCCGGCGCCTCCCACGACCTGATCGACTGGATCACCGAGCAGAACCGCGTCCGTGGTCGACAGGTGGAGTACTCGGTCGGCTTCTCCATCACTGCCCCGATTCGCCGGGCCATCGCGACCTGCCCCGAAGCCGCGTGGGGACCAGCGCTCAACCCCAACGGGGACATTCGTGACGGGGCCGACATCGCGGAGCTGACCGGATTCCTCTCCCAACGGATGCTCGCCAAGTGGCCAGACGGGATGCGGGTGATCGTGCGCCGCGAGCGGCCCCATCCGGGTGCTCAGTTGTCGATGTTCGAGGAGATCGATGGATGGCGCTACCAGGCTTTTGTCACCAACACCACCGCCACGGGTCAGCTGCAATTCCTCGAGGCCAGGCATCGGGCTCACGCCCGGGTCGAGGACCGGATACGCCACGCCAAGGACACCGGGCTCGGGCGGCTACCTTCGCGGGGGTTCGCGCTCAACCAGGCCTGGCTCGTCGCGGTGATGATCGCAGCGGACCTCGTTGCCTGGACGCGGATGCTCGCTTGCACCGGCGAGGCCGCAGTCCTGGCGTTGTGCGAGCCCAAGGCACTGCGCTACCGCTTCCTTCACGTGGCAGCCCGGCTGGTCCGCAGCGGCCGACGGCGAAAAGTGAAGATCCCGGAAACATGGCCCTGGGCCGTCGCGATCGTCGCTGTGTTCAACACGATCGCCGCGATCCCCAAACCAGCCTGACCTCACATGCCCGCCCACGACATCACCACCCGGGGACCCGCCCACCGGCAGCGCCAGCCGGCACACACGCACGCCCACCCACGAAATCGATCCCGCCGTCACCCGACAGCAGCAGTCACACCGGCCCGTGAATCAGCGGGGCTAAGGGCCACCCCGGTGAGCACGGGGCCGATGGTATTGCCGATGTACGTGCCGGTCTGGACAATGCCGGTGGCCGCTGCGGTGGCCCCAGGCGCCATGTGCGAGATGAGGAAGTGAACCGTCCTGGATCGGATGGAGACCTCGTTTAGGCCACCGCCATCTCGGAGGTGGCTGTCTCACGGTAGCGCCTCTCGTACTCAATGGGCGGGCAGTAGCCGATCGATGAGTGCAGCCGCTCGGT
>NZ_JAFFZF010000022.1:0-92941 GCF_016924115.1 Gordonia sp. BP-119 | reverse complement strand
GTACGCAGAACCTGCTGCTCGAACAACTCCACCAACGTCGAACCGACGACGGCTTGCGAGGTCTCGTTGACCTGTGCGATGGCCCCGAGATCGGCGGCATCGGCAATCTCGACATCACCCACGGGGCGGGCCGGGTCGGCGACGACCGCGTCGAGAACACGGACGTAGGCCTCGCCGAGGGCACGGACGGTCTGCTGGTCGAACAGGTCCGCGGCGTAGGTCAGCGACGACACCAGATCCCCGGGGGTTCCGGCGTCGGTGTGCGAGTCGACAACGGTCAGTTGCAGATCGAAACGTGCGACGTCGAAGTCGGAGGTCAGGCCCGACACCGTCAGGCCGGGGAGTTCGAGGTCCACCGACGGGTTGTTCTGCATGGTGAACATGACCTGGAACAGCGGCGAGTACGCGGTCGACCGAGCCGGGGCGAGGGCTTCGACGAGCTGCTCGAACGGCATGTCGGCGTGGGTGAACGCCGACAGGTCGGTCTCGCGTGCGGCGTCGAGTAGATCAGCGAAACTCGAGTCGGACTCGACAACGGTCCGCAGCACCAGGGTGTTGACGAACATGCCCACCAGGTCGTCGAGCGACTGCTCGCCCCGACCGGCCACCGGCGTACCGATCGCGATGTCACTTTCCCGCGCGATCTTGGACAACAGCACGGCGAAGGCCGCGTGCAACACCATGAACAAGCTTCCGCCCCGGGCGCGGGCGAGGTCGAGCAGACGGGCGTGCCGGTCGGCGTCGATGACGAACTCGACCTTGGCACCCGCGGTCGACTGGATCGCCGGGCGGGGACGGTCTGTCGGCAGGTCCAGGACCTCTGGCAGACCAGCGAGCTGGTTGAGCCAATATGAGCCTTGCGCGCTGATCAATGACTCGGGGTCGTCCGGCGAACCGAGGACCTCTCGCTGCCACAGGGCGTAGTCCGCGTACTGCACCGGCAGCGGTGACCACTGTGGCGCATTGCCCTGCGTCCGGGACGCGTACGCGACCATGATGTCGCGCGCCAGCGGCGCGACCGACGCACCGTCGGAGGCGATGTGGTGCATCACCACGACGAAAACCCGCTCGGTCGGCGAAACCTCGAGCAGCGCGACGCGCACCGGTGGCGCCGCCGCGACATCGAAGCCGGCCGCGACGATTTCGATGGTCCTCTCGACGACCTCGTCCTCGCGCACCCGTACCGGCGCCAGCGAGACGGGTACGTCGGAGACCTGCAGGATCTTCTGCACCGGTCCCCCGGCCGATTCCGGATACACGGTCCGCAGGATCTCGTGGCGCTCGAGTACGTCGACGACGGCGTGCTCGAGCGCGTTCGTGTCGAGGTCACCGGACAGCCGGACCGCCATCGGGATGTTGTAGGCCGCCGAGGTGGTGTCGAACTGATTGAGGAACCACATCCGGCGCTGCGCCAGCGACAGCGGCAGCTGCTCCGGTCGAGGTCCGGCCGCCAGCGGACGTGCCTGTAGGGTCGCCGAATTCTCCATCCGCGCAGCGAGTTCTGCGACAGACGGGGCGTCGAACAGGTCACGGACACCCACCCGGACGCCGAGGGCTGCGCCGACGCGCGCCGTGACCTTCGTCGCCGACAGGGAGTTGCCGCCGAGGTCGAAGAAGCTCGTCGTCACGCCGACCCGGTCCACGCCGAGGACCTCGGCGAAGACACCGGCCACGATCTCCTCGGTGAGCGTTCGCGGCGCCACGTATTCGCCTGGCTCGGTGACGAACTCGGGCATCGGCAACGCGCGACGATCCAGTTTGCCTGCGGGCGTACGGGGAACCTCGTCGAGGGCGATGACATGAGACGGGACCATGTAGGCGGGCAGGAACTCCGCGGCGAACGCCCGCAGTGCACCCTCGTCGACGCTGCGACCGGCGGCCGGCAGCACGTACGCCACCAACACCGTGCCGCCGTCGGGCGCGACCACACCCTCGGTGGTCACGAATCCGACGCTGTCGTGACAGGCGAGCGTGCCGCTCACCTCGCCGAGCTCGATTCGGAAACCACGCACCTTGACCTGGAAGTCCGAACGGCCGACGTACTCGAGGTTGCCGTCGGACCTCCATCGCACCACATCACCGGTGCGGTACATCCGCTGTCCGGGCACGCCGAAGGGGCTCGCTATGAATCGTTCGGCGGTCAACGGGCCACGGGCGTGATAACCGCGGGCAAGCGCAGGCCCCGACAGATACAACTCACCTGTGACACCCACCGGGGACGGTCGCAGACGCCCGTCCAGAACTGCCACCTGGAAGCCACGGATCGGTGCACCGATGGTGATCGGACCGGACGGCGTGAGCGGGGCCGACACCGTTGCCCACACGGTCGACTCGGTGGGCCCGTAGAGGTTGAGCATGACGCGACCGGGGGCCCAGCGTGCCACCAACTCCGGCGGGCAGACGTCACCGGCCACGGCCAGGACACTGAGGCCGACATCTGCGGGGTCCGCGGCCGCGAGGGCGGCGGGCGTGACGCACGCGTGGGTGACGTCGCGAACGCGCATGAAGTCCGACAGTTCGAGTCCGCCGAGCAGATCCGGCGGGGCGACGACCAGGGTCGCGGCGCTGCCGAACGCCATCATCATCTCGAAGACCGAGGCATCGAAGCTCGGGGAGGCGAATTGCAGTGTGCGCGAAGAAGGCTCGATCAACATATGCGCCTGCTGCTCGGCAACGAGGTCGGCGAGACCGCGGTGGTTGACAACGACGCCCTTGGGTACGCCCGTCGAACCCGAGGTGTAGATGACGTAGGCGGCGTCGTCGGGCGTGACACGTCGGGTGCCATGCATCCGCGAGTCGGCCACGGATGCGAGCATCTCGGTCGCGCCGTCGAGTGCGAGCCAGTTCACCTGATCGGACAGCGCAGGGCGGTGCGTCGTCGTCGTGATCCCGACAGTGACCGCCGAGTCGGTGAGCATGTGCTCGATGCGGTCGGACGGATAGTTCGGATCCACCGGGAGGAACGCCGCACCGGTCTTCGCGATCGCCCATACCGCGACGATCGTGTCGATCGACCGGGGCATCGCGATCGCGACGAAGGAGCCGGCGCGCACGCCACGGTCGAACAGCACCCTGGCCAACTGGTTCGAACGGGCGTCTAGCTCCCGGTAGGTGATTCGGTCGTCGCCGGCCTCGACAGCAGTCTGTCCGGGGTTGACCGCCACGGCGTCGGCGAAGATCTGAGCCAGCGTGCGAGGCGGAAGGCTCTCCGGCCCTGAGGCATTGGACAGTTCGTACTCTTCGACCGGATGGAGGATCGGTATGTCCCCGACCGGCACCGTCGGATCGACGACCACGGTCGAGAGGATCCGGACGAGGCGGTCGGCGAACGTCTGCACCGTTGCCGCATCGAAGAGATCGGTGGCGTAACCGAACGAGGCGAGCATGCCATCCGGGCGACCGTCGTCGTCGACCCGCTCACCGAGGGTGAGCTGGAGATCGAACTTGGCGATCTCGGCCTCCACCGACTCGGGCGTGACCGTGAGCCCTGGGAGCTCCAGTCGCAGATCGGTGGCGTTCTGAAAATCGATGGCCACCTGGAACAACGGATGGTGCGACTCGGTACGTGTCGGACTGAGCTCGTCGACCAGGCGCTCGAACGGCAACTCGGTGTGCGCGAACGCACCGAGATCGACGGTCCGCGTGTGCTCGAGCAGTGTGGCGAAGTCGGTCTCGGGCTCCACCTCGGTGCGGAGCACAAGTGTGTTGACGAACATGCCGACCAACGGGTCGATCTCCGGTTCGCCGCGGCCGGCGATGGCCGTACCGATGGCGATGTCCGAGGTGTTGCTCAACCGCGACAGCAACGTCGCCAGCGCGGCGTGCATGACCATGAACACCGTCGCGCCCTGGGCGCGGGCGATCTCGGCGACACCGCGATGGATCTCCGCATCGATGCGGAAATCGATCCGGCCGCCGCTCATCGACGCCCGCGCGGGGCGGGGTCGGTCGGTCGGCAGGTCGAGCTGATCCGGCAGGTTCGCCAGCGCGGCGACCCAGTACCGCAGCTGAGCCGCGGCGCGCGACTGGGGATCGGCCGGTTCCCCGAGAACCTCTCGCTGCCAGATCGCATAGTCGGCGTACTGCACCGCAAGTGGCGCCCAGTCCGGCGCATGGTGGTCGGCGCGTGCCGAGTAGGCCGTCACCAGGTCGGCGACCAGCGGACGGAGCGAGCCGCCGTCCGAGGCGATGTGGTGCATGATCAGCACGAAGACGTGCTCGTCGCCCTGGCCTTCGATCGTCAGGAGCGCGGCCCGGACCGGAACCGATTCGGCCACGTCGAAACCGGCGACCGCCAGTTCGGTGACGCGCGCGAACACCGCTTCGGCGGCAACGGTTTCCGCCAGTAGCTCGACGCCGGAATCGTCGACATCGAGAACGTGCTGCCGCCCGCCGTCAACGGTCTCGGGGTACACGGTGCGCAGCACCTCGTGACGGTCGACCACGTCGCGGAGTGCGGACCGGAACGCATCGACGTCCAGGTCGCCGCTGAGCCGAACCGCGAGCGGAATGTTGTACGCCGCGGAGGACTGGTCGAGACGGTTGAGGAACCACATACGTTGTTGCGCCAACGACAACGGCACCTCGGAGTCGCGCGCTCGCGGCGACAGCCTCGGACGTGCATCGCTCGCACCGTGTTCGACGAGGTCTGCGAGCTCGGCCACCGAGCGGGCGTCGAAGATGTCGCGCACACCCAGGGAGGCGCCGAACATCTGATTGATGCGGGCGATGACGCGGGTGGCGGCCAGCGAGTTGCCACCGAGATCGAAGAAGTCGTCGGTGGCGCCGACTCGCTCGACAGCGAGTACGTCACCGATGATCTCGGCGACGCCGCGCTGCACGTCACCTACCGGCGGTACGTGGACCGCGGCACCGACGAACTCGGGTTCGGGGAGCGCCGCACGGTCGACCTTGCCGAGCGCGGTGAGTGGCACCTCGTCGAGAACCATGATCGAGGTGGGCACCATGTACGACGGCAGGGTCCGGGAGACGAAACCGGCGAGATCCGCGGTGTCGACGGATTGTCCCGCCACGGGCTGCACGTACGCCACGAGTGCGGTGTCGCCGGCCGGGCCGGCGGTGCCGACGGTGACCGCGTAGGCAACCGACGGATGGGAGTTCAGGGCGTTGTCGATCTCACCGAGCTCGACGCGGAAGCCTCGGACCTGCAACTGGAAGTCCGAGCGGCCGACGTACACGATCTCGGCGGCGACGGCATCGGCCTCGATGCCGTCGCGCGTGGGGGACGCCCAGCGCACCACGTCGCCGGTGCGATACATGCGCTCGCCCGGAGCGCCGTACGGATTGGCGACGAATCGTTCTGCGGTCAGCGCGTGACGCTGGTGGTAGCCGCGCGCCAACCCGGCGTTGGTGATGTAGAGCTCACCCGGCGTCCCCACGGGGACGGGGCGCAGTGCGGCATCGAGGATCAACGCGTGCACGCCCTTCATCGGCGAGCCGATGGTGATGGCTGCACCGGGGGCGAGCGGATCGGTGATCGTGACGATCACCATCGTCTCGGTCGGGCCGTAGGCATTGCGCAACCTGCCGGTCCAGCGTGCCGCGAGTTCCGGCGGGCACACGTCACCACCGACCACCACGCGCTCGACCTGATCGAGACCGGTGGCGTCGACGGTCTGCACGCCCGTGGGCGTGCCGACGAAGACGGTGATCCGCTGTTCGGCGATGAAGTCGGCCAATTCTCGGCCGCCGTACAGATCGGTCGGTGCGATCACCATCGTGGCGCCAGCCCCGAAGGTCGCCAGGATCTCGCCGACGGCTGCGTCGAAGCTGATTGCCGCGAACTGCAGCATCCTGGCGCGCGTCGACGTCGAATAGTAGTGACGCAGATCGGAAGTGAGCGAGGCGAGGCCGGCATGCGACATCGCCACACCCTTGGGCAGACCGGTGGTTCCCGACGTGTAGATCATGTAGGCCAGATGATCCGGTGTCAGCGGTGCGGTGCGGTGCGAGTTGGTGATCACCCGGACCGAGCGCCTGTCGATGCGCGCGGCGACCTCGGGATCGTCGAGCTCGAGCCAACCGTGGACCGGCGTTGCCGCCGAACGCAACTCGGCGGCGAGTTCGGAACTGGTGAGTCCGACCTTCGCACCGGAGTCGCGCACCATGTGGGCGATACGGTCGGCCGGCAGTTTCGGATCGATCGGCAGGTAGGCCCCGCCTGCCATCGCGATCGCCCAGATGCTGATCATCGCGTCGGCCGAACGTGGCAGCGCGATCGCCACTATGTCATCCGGGCCGACGCCGAACTCGATGAGTTCTCGACCGAGCTGGTTCGCGCGTTCGGCGAGCTCGGCGTAGACGATCTTCTCCCCCGCCCACTCGATGGCGGTGAGTTCGGCGAACTCGGCGGCGCTCGCCGAGAAGATGCCCGCCAATGTGCGCGGCGGGTCGGCGGGCAGACCCCGCACTCCGGAGAGTTCGGTACGTTCATCGTCGTCGAGGACCGAGAGCTCGCCCACGGCGCGTGCGGGCTCGGCCAGGGCCTCGGCGAGCAGGCGCCGCAACCGCTCTGCGAACACTGCGACGGTGGACTCGTCGAACAGGTCGGTGGCGTAGTTGAACACGCCCTGCGCACCGTTCTCGGCATCCTCCACGACGGTGAGGCCGAGATCGTACTTCGCCGTGCTGGTGGGTAGATCGAGTGCCTCGATCTCGAGGCCGGCCAGCTCGAAGCGGGTGTCGCTCGCCGCCTGGAAGGCCAGGGCCACCTGGAACAGCGGCGAATGTGACGTCGAGCGCGACGCGTCGAGGACGTCGACGAGCTGCTCGAACGGGATCTCGGCGTGCTCGTAGGCAGCGAGATCGATGGCCCGCACCTCCTCGACGAGATCGTCGAAGCTCTGCCCCCGGCTCACCCGGGTACGCAGCACGAGCGTGTTGACGAACATGCCGATCAGGTCGTCGAGGGCGCGTTCACCGCGGCCCCCGATCGGCGTGCCGATGGCGATGTCCTCCGTCGCGGCAAGCTGCGAGAGCATGCCGGCGAAGGCCGCGTGGAGCACCATGAACGGCGTCACGCCGTTGCGTCGTGCGTAGTCGTTGACCTCGGCGTAGAGCTCCGCACCGAAATCGAAGCGATGATCGGCGCCACGCCCGGACTGCACTGCCGGACGCGGACGATCCGTCGGCAGCTCGATGCGGTCGGGCAGACCCGCCAGGGTCCGTCGCCAGTACTGGATCTGGCGTGCCGCAGCCGATTCGGGATCGGAGGCCTCGCCGAGGACCGCTCGCTGCCAGATGCTGTAGTCGGCGTACTGAACGGCCAACGGCGACCATCCCGGCATCTCTCCTGCGCTGCGCGCGCCGTAGGCGATCATCACATCGCGGGCGAGCGGACCCATCGACAGCCCGTCACCGGAGATGTGGTGCAGCACGAGCACCAAGACGTGCTCGCCTTGCTCGTCACCGTCGGTAACACGGGCCAGACGTGCATGCAGCGGCACCTCGGCGGTCACGTCGAATCCACGCGTGACGGTATCGGCGACGAACCGTTCCATACCTGCGGTCGCGACCGGGGCCGCCGTCAGGTCGGGCGCAACCCGACTCGCAGGGACGATGACCTGGTGCGGCCCGTCATCGGAATCGGGGAACATCGTGCGCAGCGACTCGTGGCGTTCGATGGTGTCGGCGACGGCCGCGTTCAGCGCATCGACGTCGAGTGGCCCGACGAAGCGGACGGCGAGCGGCAGGTTGTACGCGGGCGACGACGGATCGAAACGGTTGAGGAACCACATCCGCTGCTGTGCGAGCGACAGGGGCACCGCGTTGCCGCGGTCCTGCGGGACGAGCGGCGGACGGGAGCCGTCACCGGACAGTTCCACCCGCGCAGCGAGCTGCGCCACCGTGGGCGCCTCGAACAGATCCCGGACCGCCACCCGGGTCCCGAGCGCCTCGCTGACCCGAGAGACCAGTCGTGTGGCGACCAACGAATTGCCCCCGGCGTCGAAGAAGCTCTCCTCGACACTGATGCGCGGCACACCGATCACGTCGGCGAAGATGCCGGCGACGACCTCCTCGACCGGGTCGCGTGGCGCGACGAAGTCGACCACCGACACTTCGAATACAGGCTCCGGCAGTGCTTTTCGGTCGAGCTTTCCGCTCCCGTTGAGGGGGAACTCATCGAGCACGACCACCGATGCGGGGACCATGTAGGACGGCAGGGACTGCGCGATGTGGGCGGTCACCGCGGCTGCGGTGACCTCGGCACCCTCGGTGCGCACCACGTAGCCGACCAGCTGATCTCCGGTGTGCGGGTCGGTGCGGACCACCACCACCGACTGGCTGACGCCCTCGGCCGACAAGAGGGCGGCCTCGATGTCGCCGAGCTCGATTCGGTTGCCGCGCACCTTGACCTGGAAGTCGGTTCGGCCGATGTACTCCAGGACACCTGCGGATCGGCCGACTCCGGCGAGGTCATCGCCACCGTCGCCCTGCGGGCGGTGCCGCACGAGATCGCCGGTGCGGTACATGCGAGCACCCTCTGGACCGAACGGGTCCGCGACGAATCGGTCCGAACTCAGGTCGAACCGTCCGTAGTACCCGCGCGCGAGCTGGACGCCCGACAGATACAGCTCACCCGCGACACCGACCGGAACGGGTCGCAGACGCGAATCCAGAACGTAGACACGGGTGTTCCACATGGGCAGACCGATCGGCACGACCCCCTGGTCCGCGGGGGTGTGACGCCAGTAGGTGACCGCGAGGGAAGCCTCGGCCGGTCCGTAGAGGTTGTCGAGCGGCGCCGACGACAACGCGCGGAACCGCTCGGCGGTCTCGATCGGCAGTGCCTCACCGATCGCGATCACGGCGCGGACGGAGTCCGGGATGCGCGCGGACGAGTTCGTCACGAACATCGCCAGCATGGACGGGACGAACTGCACGACGGTGACGTTCTCGTCGACCATCAGCTGCGAGAGGTACTCGGGATCCCGATGTCCGTCGGGACGGGCGATGACCAGGCGGGCCCCGGTCTGCAGGGTCCAGAAGAACTCCCACACCGACACATCGAACGTCATGGGAGTCTTCAGCATCACCGCATCGGCGGTGGTGAGTTCGTACTCCGCCTGCATCCAGCGCAGCTGGTTCACCAGACCCGCATGCGGAACCGCGATGCCCTTCGGCCGCCCGGTCGAGCCGGACGTGTAGATGAGGTTCGCCGGATGCTCGGGACGCAGCGGGGAGACCCGGTCGGCATCGGTGACCGGAGCCGAGTCCAGTGCACTCGTGTCGGTTTCGTCGAGCACAACGACGGGTGTCGAGTCCGGCAGCCCACTTGCGTCTCGTGACGTGGTCAGCACACAGACCGGCGACGCACTGTCGAGGACGTAACCGTTGCGCTCGGCCGGATGGTCCGGATCGAGCGGCACATAGGCGCCGCCGGCCTTGACGATGGCGTACATACCGACCAGCAGATCGACCGACCGTCGGATGGACAGCCCCACAACTGATTCCGGGCCCACGCCAAGCATGATCAGATGCCGCGCAAGGCGATTTGCCCGCGCGTCGAACTCCCGGTACGTCAGCTGCTCGCCCTCGAAGACGAGGGCGGGCGCATCGGGTGTACGGCCCACCTGTGCGTCGAACAGCGCGACGAGGGTGTCCTCGCCCGCGGCGACCTCCGGCACGACATGAATGGTGTCGTTCCAGGTGTCGAGAAGCAGGTCGCGTTCGGCCGCCGAGGTCAGCTCGATGTCGCCCACGGCGATGTCCGGTCGTTCGGCGACCGTCTCGAGCAGGCCGGTGAACCGTGCGGCGAAGGCCTCCGCGGTGGCCCGTTCGAACAGGTCGTCGGCGTATGTCAGGACCAGGCCGATGTCGCCCGGTGCGCCCTGTGCGTCGACGTTGTCGATGACGGTGATCTGGAGATCGAAGCGCGCGAGACCGGTCTCGTACTCGATCGGGGAGACGGTCAGACCGGGCAACTCGAGGGCTGCGCGACGGGTGTTCTGGAACCACAGCGACACCTGGAACAGCGGATGGTAAGACGCCGAACGCGTCGGGTTGAGCACCTCCACCAACCGCTCGAACGGCAGGTCTGTGTGGGTGAACGCCTCGAGATCGTGCTCGCGCACCTGCGCGAGGAGATCGATGAAGGACTGCTCACCGCCGACCTCGGCGCGCAACACCAGAGTGTTGACGAACATGCCGACGACGTCGTCGAGTCGGGCGTCGCCACGGCCGGCCACCGGCGTGCCGACCGCGATGTCCTCGCTACCCGACAGGCGCGACAGCAAGACCGACAAGGCTGCGTGCACCACCATGAACAGGGTCGAGTTCGTCGACCTCGCGACATCGAGCAGCGCGGCGTGGGTCTGCGCATCGAGGCCAAAGGCCACCTCCCCGCCGCGGTAAGACTGCTCGGCGGGCCGGGGCCGATCTGTCGGCAGCTCCAGCACGTCGGGCAGATCCGCGAGCGCGCCGCGCCAGTAGGCGAGCTGACGCGCGGCGGGCGAGGTTGGATCCTGCTCATCGCCGAGGACCTCGCGCTGCCATATCGCGAAATCGCCGTACTGCACGGCCAGTGGCGCCCAGTCGGGTGCGTCGCCGGCACTGCGGGCGGTGTAGGCGATCATCAGATCGCGTCCCAGCGGGCTCGACGACCATCCGTCGAACGCGATGTGGTGGAGCACGAATACGAGCACGTGCTCGTCGGCCGCGGTCGCCAGGAGTCGAGCGCGCAGCGGCGGTGTGGCGGTCACGTCAAAAGGCTGCGTCGCGAGCTCGAGTACCGCCGCTTCCAGATCGGACTCGGCGACCTCGACGACGCTCGGTTCGGCGTGCACGCCGACGGCGTCGACGGGCAGGATCTTCTGGAACGGGCCATCGGCGGAGTCCGGATACACCGTTCGCAGCGACTCGTGACGATGCAGCACGTCACGCATGGCCGCGCGCAGGGCCTCGATGTCGAGGTCCCCACTCAGTCGGATCGCGAACGGCATGTTGTAGGCGGCGGACTGTTGATCGAAGCGATTGAGGAACCACATCCGCTGCTGGGCGAGAGAGAGTGGCACCCGGTCGGTACGCGGCTGCGGCGCCAGCGGCACACGCCCCCGGCCCACGGTGGTCTCAGCGCGGTGAGCGAGCTCGGCAACGGTCGGGGCGTCGAAGATCTGCCGAACCGCCAGATCGGCACCCAGCGCCTCGTTGACCCTCGCGATGACGCGCGTGGCCACCAGCGAGTTGCCGCCCAGGTCGAAGAAGTTGTCCGTCGCGCCCACCCGCGGAACACCGACCACCTCGCTGAAGATGCCCGAGATTATCTCCTCGATCGGCCCACGGGCGGCGACGAATGCCTCCACATCGACCTCGATACGAGGCTCTGGCAGCGCTTTGCGGTCGAGTTTGCCGGTCGCGCCGAGGGGCATGGCGTCCAGGACGACGAAGGCCACCGGCACCATGTACGACGGAAGAACGCGTCCCAGACCGACACGGAGCTCTTCGGAGTCCACGCCCGCACCGACCACATACGCGACGAGCTGGTCCCCGGTGTGGCGATCATGATGCACCACCACGACGGCCTGCGTGACGTCCGGTTGGGCCAGCAGGGCCGCCTCGATCTCGCCGAGTTCGATGCGCTGCCCGCGCACCTTCACCTGGAAGTCGGTGCGGCCGATGAACTCCAGCTCGTCGGATGCAGTCCAGCGCACCAGATCACCGGTCCGGTACATACGCGCGCCCGGGACGAACGGGTCGGCGACGAACCGGTCGGCGGTCAGGTCCGGTCGTCCGAGATAACCGCGAGCCAGCTGGTCGCCGGACAGGTACAACTCACCCGCGACACCGACCGGCACCGGATGCAGGCGCCCGTCGAGGACGCGCGCACGCACGCTCCGGCCCGGTGCGCCCATCGGCACGACCGCACCCTCGGTCAGCGTGGCGGGGTCGAACTCATCGGCGAGGGTGACGGTCACCGCGGACTCGGTGGGACCGTAACCGTTGCGAACGCGCAGTCCGGCCTCGGCCGCGCGAGTCGCGAGCGAATACGAGATCGCCTCGCCACCGACACGGAGGTATCGAAGCGAACCGGCGAAGCCGGTATCGGTACCGGTACCCAGCATCACCTCGAGCACCGACGGCACGAAGTGCGCCGCGGTCACGCGTTCGCGTCCGATCAACGCGGCCAGGTAGTCGATGTCGCGATGGCCTCCCGGGCGCGCGATGGCCACTCGGCCGCCGCGCTGTAGTCCGCCGAACATCTCCCACACCGACACGTCGAAGGTGGGTGCCGACTTGTGCAGGACC
Organism: Gordonia sp. BP-119; assembly: GCF_016924115.1. Taxonomy (NCBI): domain Bacteria; kingdom Bacillati; phylum Actinomycetota; class Actinomycetes; order Mycobacteriales; family Gordoniaceae; genus Gordonia; species Gordonia sp. BP-119. Next base: position 80,677 of record NZ_JAFFZF010000022.1, on the reverse strand, counting down.
ACATCGGCTTCGGTCATCCCGGCGGCGTCGCCGATCCACCGCAGTTGCGCCGCGATCGCACGATGAGACACCACAACGCCCTTGGGACGTCCGGTCGAACCGGAGGTGAAGTACACATAGGCCGGGTTCTCCGGACGCACGGCGCCACGCCGATCGGCATCGGTCACCGGTCGGCCCGACGCCGCGAGGCCGAGCTCGTCGACGCGCACGACGGAATAGCCGTCGAGCGGTAGCTCCGACTCTTCGGTCCCGCCGATCACCACACACACCGGCGCTGCGGCTGCGAGTACATGGGCATTGCGTTCGGCAGGCTGTTCGGAGTCGAGCGGCACATAGGCGCCACCGGCCTCGACGACGGCGTAGGCAGCGACGAGCGACTGCACCGACCTGCCGACGGCCAGCGCGACCGTCGACTCCGGGCCGACACCGAGTGCGATGAGGTCACGCGCGACGCGCGTCACCCGATCCTCGAATTCGCGGTACGTGAGCGACGACTCGTCGTCGGAGACCGCCACCGCGTCCGGAGTCCGCGCCGCCTGATCGTGGAAATCGTCGAGCAACAGACGTGCGTCGACCGGAACATAATGGTCGGAGCCGCGGGCGGCCGCACTCGACGCCTCCGCGTCGGTGAGCAGAGGGAGGTCGCCGACGGCCGTTGCCGGCGCGTCGACCATGTGGTCGAGCAGGCGCAAGTACCAGTGTGCGAAGCGCTCGACCGTGGCTTCGTCGAACAGATCGGTCGCGTAGGCAAAGGTGACGCCGTATCCCGAGTCGGCGTTCTCTGTGACGGTCACACCGAGATCGAACTTGGCGATCTGGGTCCGGATACCCTCGGCGGCCACGGTCAGGCCCGGCAATTCGAGCGTCGGATCCGAGAAGTTCTCGAGCGCGAACTGCACCTGATACAGCGGCGTATGTGCGGTGGTTCGGACCGGGTTGAGGACCTCGACGAGGCGTTCGAAAGGAATGTCGGCGTGCTCGAAAGCTGCCAGATCACGTTGGCGGACCTCGGCCAGGACGTCGGTGAACGACGAATCCGGGTCGATCTCCGCGCGCAGGACGAGGGTGTTGACGAACATGCCCACGAGGTCGTCGAGAGCCGCGTCGCCACGACCCGCAACCGGAGTGCCGACCGCGATGTCGGACTCGCCGGTGAGGCGGGCGAGCAGAACGGCCAGTGCGCCGTGCAACACCATGAACGGCGTGGACCGGTGGCGGTGCGCGAGGCCCTCCACGGCGAGCCGCGTCCCGGCATCGACGGAGAAGTCGACTCGCCCGCCGGCCCCCGAGGCGACCGGGGGACGGGGACGGTCCGTCGGAAGCGCCAACAGATCCGAGATTCCATCGAGTTCCTTTGTCCAGAACTCGATCTGACGGGCGGCCAGCGACCCCGGATCGGCTTCGTCGCCGAGCACCCCGCGCTGCCAGATGGCGAAATCGGCGTACTGCACCGGTAGCGGCGCCCACGCCGGGGGCACCGACTCGACGCGTGCGGTGTACGCCAGTACGAGGTCACGGGCCAGCGGCGCCAACGACCAGCCGTCCGTGGCGATGTGGTGCATCACCAGAGCCAGCACATGATGTCGTCCGGCACCAGGGCCCGAAGAGATCTCGCCAGTGTCGGAGACGATCTCGAAGAGCTGCGCTCGTACCGGGATCTCCCTGGTGACGTCGAACCCGGACGCACCGAATTGCAGTGCCGCACTGCTTAATTCATCCTCGGTGACCGCCATGGTCGGCAGCTCGACCGCCACGTCGGGCATCGGCCGGACCAACTGCTCCGGTCCGTCCGCGGACTGTGGGAAGACGGTGCGCAGCGACTCGTGTCGCGCCAGTACGTCCCGGAACGCCTCCCGCATCGCGGGCACGTCGAGGTCACCGGTCAGCCGGATCGCCATCGGCACGTTGTAGGCCCCGGAATCCGGCAGGAACCGATTGAGGAACCACATCCGCTGCTGGGCGAGCGACAGCGGAATCCGGGCGGGACGGTCTTCTGCGACGAGCGGCGCACGGTCGGTCGCACCCGACGCAGACTGTTCTGCGCGCAGCGCCAGACCGCCGACGGTCGGCTCCTCGAACAGGTCTCGCACGCCGATCGACGCGGAGAGCTCGGAATTGACACGGGCCGTGACGCGGGTCGCCACTAGCGAGTCCCCGCCCAGGGCGAAGAAGTCGTCGTTCGCGCCCACTCGGTCCACACCCAGCACGTCGGCGTAGATGTTCGCGACGAGCTCTTCCGTCGGAGTGACCGGTGCAACGTATTCGGTGCTCTCGAAACCGAACTCGGGCCGGGGGAGCGCGCGGCGATCCAGCTTGCCGACCGGAGTCAGCGGAACCTCATCGAGCACCATCACCGACGACGGAACCATGTAGGCGGGCAGGGTGCGCCCCGCGAGCTCGGTCAGCTCGGCCGGATCGACGGCCATGCCGGCCTTCGGCAACACGTACGCCACCAACTGGGTCTGACCCTGGTCGTTGTCGACGCCCAACGTGGCGACGAAGTCGACTGCCTCGTGCGCACCGAGGGTCGCATCGATCTCACCGAGTTCGATGCGCAGACCCCGGATCTTGACCTGGAAGTCGCTGCGGCCCAGGTATTCGATCGTGAGGGCCCCGGTCGTGTGGTGCTTCCGCCAACGTACGAGGTCGCCGGTGCGGTACATGCGCACGGCGGGATCGACCGGGCTGGCGACGAAACGCTGAGCGGTGAGCGCGGCGCGGGCGTGGTAGCCGCGCGCCAGGCCGACTCCGGCGATGTAGAGCTCACCAGTCGCGCCCGGCGGCACAACCCGCAGCCGGTCGTCGAGAACCAGGAGTTGGGTTCCGCGGACGGGCCCACCGATCGTGATGGTGCGACCGGGCTCCATGGGGTCGCTGATCGCGACCATGATCGTGGTCTCGGTCGGCCCGTAGCCGTTGTGCAGGGATCGGCCCGGCGCCCACCGGTTCACGATGTCGGCGGGCACGGCCTCACCACCGGCGACGAGGTGCTGCAGGCAGTCGAGACCCCTCGGATCGACCGACGCGAGCGCCGACGGCGTGACGAAGGCGTGGGTGACCCGTTCGGCGGCGATGAGGTCGTGCAGATCGGTCCCGCCGAAGACGGTGGCGGGGCTGACCACGAGAGTGGCCCCGGAGCCGAAGGCCATCGTGTACTCGAGCACCGAGGCGTCGAAACTCGGTGACGAGACGTGCAGGACACGCGAATCCGGAGTGACCTCATAGCGTTCGCGCTGTTCCGCCGCGAAGTTGGTGAGGCCCGAGCGGGTGACGACCACGCCCTTCGGGGTGCCGGTCGACCCCGAGGTGAAGATCATGTAGGCCGGGTTGTCGACCCGGGTGGGGTGCACTCGTTCGGCATCGGTGATCGCCGCCGTCGACTGCCGCGCGAGCGCCTCGCCGAATTCCTCACCGTCGACCGCGATCCATTCGATCCCGTTGTCGGGCAACAGATGACGCTCGGACTCGACCGTCAGGCCGATGGTTGCGCCGGAGTCGGTGAGCATGTGGTCGATGCGCTCACCGGGATAGTTCGGGTCGACGGGCACGAATGCGCCGCCGGTCTTGAGCACCGCCCAGACACCGACCACGGACTCCATGGACCGCGTCATCCCGAGTGCGACGAAGCTCTCCGGACCGGCGCCCCGAGAGATCAGTACGCGAGCGAGACGGGTCGAGCGTTCGTCGAGCTCCCGGTAGGTGCAGGACCGCCCGGAAGCGGACACAGCTGTCCCCTCGGGCCGGATCCGAAGACCTCGGTCGAAGAACTCCACCCCGGACTCGGCAATGACTGCGGGCAGACCGCGAGCGGGTGCGAGACGCCGGAGTTCGGCGGGGTCGAGCAGGCCGATCGAGCCGACCGGCTCGTCGGGCCGCGCGGCGAAGGCTGCGAGGATCCTCGTCAGCCGGGTCATCAGGACGCCCACCTCGTCGGCGGCGAACACGCTCGGCAGGAACTTGACCTTGAAGCGCAAGGCCGGGTCCTGCAGCGCGATGAGGGTCAGCGGGTAGTGCGAGGCGTCGTGGACGTCGACGTCGAGGACGTTCAGCCCGCCGAGGTCGAGGGCCTCGGAGAGGGCGCTGCGATCGACCGGGTAGGACTCGAAGACGGTCAATGTGTCGAAGAGCGTACCCATACCGGTCGCGCGCTGGATGTCGGTCAGGCCGACGAGATGGTGGTCGAGCAGATCGGCCTGCTCGCCCTGCAGGCGTCGGACCAGTGCGGCGATCGACTCGTTCTCGTCGAACCGGACCCGGACGGGAAGAGTGTTGATGAAGAGTCCGACCATCGCCTCGATGCCCGCGAGTGCCGGGGGTCGCCCCGAGACCGTGGCGCCGAAGACGACGTCGGTACGTCCGCTCGTGCGCGCGAGCAGCACGCCCCAGGCGGCCTGCACGAGCGTGTTCGCAGTGACGCCCAGTTCGCGTGCGAGAGCGACGATCCCACTCTCGATCTCGGCGCCGAGATCGACGGTCAGCTCTTCGGGAACGGGCAGCGACCCTTCCGGGGCGACCGATGCCAACAGCGTCGGCTCCTCGAGACCGTCGAGCGCACGCGTCCACACATCGAGCGATTCCGGAACATTCTGGCGGGCAAGCCATTCGAGGAATGTCCGGTACGAGCGCCCAGGAGTGAAGGCGCGAGCTCCCGCGGTGGCGTACAGCTGCAGCAGGTCCGCCAGGATGAGCGGCAGAGACCAACCGTCTGCCAGCAGGTGATGGTTGGTGATCGCCAGCCGGTACCGGTGCGGGCCGGTCCTGATGAGCATCATGCGCACCAGCGGGGGCGTTGTCAGGTCGAACCTCGCGATGCGGTCGGCCTCGATCAGCGCCTGGGCCCGTGCCGCGATGTCGTCGTCATCCAATCCCTGCCCGGTGAGATCGACCTCGGTGAACGGTAGCGGCGCGTCCACGACGACCGGCTGGGCGGGCACGCCGTCCGCGTCGTAGACGAATGCCGTGCGCAGACTGTCGTGCCGGTCGACGAGTGCCTGACCCGCACGCCGCATCCGATCAGTGTCCACGACACCTTCCACATCGGCGACCACCTGCGCGGTGTACACGTCGAGGAACTGATCGGCGAGCTGGGTGTGGAAGAGCAGGCCCGACTGCAGCGGCGAGAGCGACCAGACGTCGGCGAGCGTGGGATAGCGCGCTTCCCATGCTTCGATCTGACTCTGGCCCACCGTCACGAGCGGAAGGTCTGACGGAGTGAAGCCACCCCGGCGCTGCCGGGTGGCATGCTGCGCGAGGGCCTGCAGAGCCTGCTTCCACAGATCGGCGAGTTCGCGAACCGCCACATCGTCGAGGATCTCGGAGGCATAGCCGAAGGTCGCTGTCAGGTGCGTGCGGCCGTCGTCGACGGTCGCGATCGCATCGATGGTCAGCGCTGCGGTCAGCGGCATGTCCGGGGAGCGATGGGCGCCGGTCCCCAGGGACTCCGCATCCGGCAGCCACCCGACCTCGCGCAGCTCGGCAGGGATGTCGCCGGAGGACAATCGACCCAGATAGTTGAACGCGATCTGCGGCTGCGGCCAGGTGCGCATCGCCTCCGCGGTCGTGGGATTGAGTGCGCGCAGGAGGCCGTAGCCGATCCCGCTGCCCGGAACGACGAGCAGCTGCTCCTTCACCCACTTCAGTGCCTCGACGGCCGACTCACCGCCACCGAGCGCGTCGGCGAGGTCGAGACCGGCGACATCCAGGCGCACCGGGTGAACTGTGGTGAACCAGCCGACGGTCTGCGACAGGTCGGCGCCGCCGATCGCGGCCTCATCGCGTCCGTGCCCCTCGAGCGCGATCAGACACGCGTGCTCCGGGAGGCCACGACCGCGTCGCCAGGCGGCCAAGGCGACCGCGAGAGCGGTGAGCAGCGGGGTGTTCACGCTGCTACGGAATTGGGACGGAAGCGTGTTGAGAACGGCGTCGGTGGTGCGCGCATCGAGTGTGACCTCGACGGTCCGCTCCGTCGCCGCGACATCGACATCGTGGTCGAGGTAACGCGAACCCACGGCCACATCGGGTTGCGCGGCGATCGCACGCCACGTCTCGAATTCACCCAGACGTTCTGCGGCCGATGCCGATTCGTTGAGCCCGTGAGTCCACCGTCGCATCGAGGTGCCCATCGCGCCGAGTACCGGTTCGGCACCGGCGGCCACCTGAGCCCACGCCATGGCGAAGTCCGGTACGAGTACGCGCCACGAGACGGCGTCGACGGCGAGGTGGTGGATCAGGACGAGGACCCGGTCGCCGTCGTCGGCCCGCCGTCCACCGGTGAAGCGGACGAGGCGGATGACCGCCCCCGCGCGCGGGTCGAGCGACTCCGCTGCGATCCGCGTCTCCTCCGCGACCTGGGCGGCGAAGGCGTCCGTGCCCGGTACGGCGACTGCCGGCACCTCGCGCACGACGTCTTCGGCCGACACGGAACCGACGGGACGGGTGAGCAGGACGGGCGTGTGGGTCTCGTCGTCCGGGGCGGCACCACGCGGGTCGGTGTCGACGAGTTGGACCCGCAGCATGTCGTGGCGATCGAGCACAGCCTGCACGGTCGAGAGCACGGCCCCCTGCTCCGCGTTCTGCGGGAGAACCAGCACCAGCGACTGAGCGAAGGCATCGTAATTTCCGAGCGAGAGGATCTCGTGCATCACCGGCGTCAGTGGCATCTCGCCGACGCCGCCTCCGGGGAGTTCGGTGAGACGCTTGTCGTCAGGTTGCTGCGCATCGGCGGTTCGTGCCACCTCGGCGAGGCCGGCGACGGTCCGTCGTTCGAAGACGTCGCGCGCAGTGAACACGACACCGGCGGCCTTGGCTCGCGAGACGAGCTGCATCGATACGATGCTGTCGCCGCCCATCTCGAAGAAATCGGCGTCCGCACTGACGTTCTCGACGCCGAGGGTCTCTTCGACCACTGCGGCGATACGCAGTTCGAGTGGTGACTGCGGTTCGCGGTGCGTCGACGACACCGGTACGACCTGAGGGTCGGGCAGCGCATCGCGGTCGAGCTTGCCGTTGACGGTCAACGGGATCTCGTCGAGCACGACGATCGCGCTGGGCACCATGTAGGCGGGCAACGAACGGCCTGCATGGACCAACAGATCCGCGGCGTCGACCGCTTCCCCCGGTTTCGGCAACACATAGCCGACGATCCGATCCTGGCCGGCAGCTCCCGACCGCACCTGGGCGGTCGCGAAATCCACCGACTCGTGCGAGGCCAGAACGTCGTCGATCTCCCCGAGTTCGATGCGGAAACCACGGATCTTGACCTGGAAATCCGAACGTCCCACGTACTCGAGGGCCCCGGCAGCGGTCCAGCGAACCACGTCACCGGTCCGGTAAAGGCGCTCCCCCGCCGGACCATACGGATCGGCGACAAAGCGGCTCGCGGTCAGCGACTCGCGATGGAAATATCCCCGCGCGAGCGCTGGGCCCGCCAGATAGAGCTCACCGGTGACGCCCATGGGCACCGGCCGCAGCCGGCTGTCGAGCACCAGCACCCGGACGCCACTGACCGGTGCGCCGATGGTGACCGGTTCGCCCACCTGCAGCGGCGCCGAGACCGTCGACCAGATGGTCGCCTCGGTGGGTCCGTACAAATTGAGCATGGTGCGCCCGGGTGCCCATCGCGCCACGAGCTCGGGCGGGCACGCGTCGCCGGCGACGGTCAGCACCCGCAACGAGTCCAGATGCGCCGGGTCGGCCACCGCGAGCGCAGCCGGCGTCACACAGGCGTGCGTCACGCTCTGCTCACGCATGAAGTCCGACAGCTCTTCGCCACCGAGCAATTCGGCCGGTGCCACCACGAGGGTCGATCCGCTGCCGAAGGCCATCATCATCTCGAAGACCGAGGCGTCGAAGCTCGGCGACGCGAAATGCAGTGTCCGCGAGCGCGGTTCGATGCGCATGCGGTCCTGCTGTTCGGCCACCAGATTGCCGAGACCGCGATGGGTGACAACGACACCCTTCGGCAGGCCGGTCGAGCCCGACGTGTAGATCATGTACGCCGGGTTGTCGACACGGATCGGTCCGGAACGTTCGGCGTCGCCGATCCTCGCCGCGGACAAGTCCCGGCAGGCCTGGTCGACCTCGTCGGAATCCACCACGATCCAATCGACGGACTGCGGCAGCGACTCCGTGTGCGCACCTACCGTGATGCCCTGCGTCACAGCAGCATCCGACATGATGTAGGCGATGCGCTCGTCGGGGTAGTTCGGATCGATCGGCAGGTAGACGGCTCCCGTCTTCGCCGTCGCCCAGATCGACAGCACCGACTCGATCGATCGCGCCACCGCGAGGGCCACGAACGACTCCGGTCCGATCCCGCGTGCGATGAGGAGTCGGGCCAAGCGATTCGAGCGTTCGTCGAGTTCGCGGTAGGTCCAGTCCACACCACCGAAGGTGATCGCGATGTCGTCGCCATAGGAGTCCGCCGTGCCGACCAGAATGTCGGCGAAAGTACGTTCCGCGGAACGGGACTCGGGAGCGCGACCGGTCAGCCAGGCATGTTCGGCAGCGTCGAGGACCTCGACCCTGGAGACGGGGGTGTCACCGTCCGCGCTGACGAACCGGGTGAAGAAACCCTCGAAACGATCGTGGTGCCGTCGAAGCTCCTGGTCGGTGTAGCGCCCCGGATTGCCGATGAAGTCGATGTGCAGTCCGCCGGTACCGGTCTCGTAGAGGTTGAGCATCAGGTCGTCGACCGGACCGGACGACAGGACGTTGAGCTGGGATGTGATGGCGCCGAGTCGGAGATTGCCCAGACCGATCATGATGTTGACCAGCGGACCGAACTGGCTGCGGTCCGGACCGGCGAGCCCCAGATCGCGATTGATGTCCTCGGTGCGGTAGCGCTGATGCCGCAGCGCACCGATCAGCTGGACGCCGACCGAATCGATCAGAGCCTGCACGGTCGTCCGAGAGTCGACCGAGACACGCAGCGGGACCACGTTCGACACCATGCCGCCGGTGCGTCGCATCGCCGCGGTGGTGCGCGCCGAGACGGGCAGGGAGAGGACGACGTCCTCGGACCCGGTCATCCGGGACAAGTAAGCGGCGAAGGCCGCGATGGTCGCCGGCGCGAAGGACGAACCGGTGGATTCGAGAGCCGATACCGTCTCCGCGTGCAGAGGGGTACTCGCCACGACACTCTTCGCCTGCGCCGGGGCGTGTCGAGGCGCGAAGGTGGCCGGTTCGGGCATGTCGGCCGCGATGTCGGTCCAGTAGGCACGGTCGGACTCGAAACGCGTTGAGTTCCGGTAGGTTTCCTCGGCCCGGTAGAGGGCCAGCAAGCCGTCGTCGCCCGGTTCGGGCAGCGGGGTGCCCTCGAGCGCCGCGGTGTACCGCTCCGCCGTGCGGTTCATCAGCGTGATCGCGCCGACGCCGTCGAGAGCTATGTGGTGCACACGCGAATACCAGTAGTGCAGGTTCTCGTCGATCTTCAGAACCGCACACAGGAACAGATGATCCGACAGCATGTCGAGCGGGGCCTGGTACTCCGCCTGCATCCATTCGTGTGCAGCGGCCCTGGGATCGGCTCGATCGGTGAAATCCAGCCGGACCACGGCTTGTTCGAGCTCCGGGTCGACGACCTGGTACGGCGTGCCGTCCACATCGAGCAACCGGAGATACCCCGATCCCATGTCCTTGCCGACGCCGATCATGGCACGTTCCAGCAGATCGACGTCGAGTTCACCGCGCAGTTCGACGTACTGCGCCATGTTGATCGGCACGTCGGGATTCAGCTGCTGCGAGAGCCACAGCCCGAACTGGGCCGTAGACAACGGGTATGCGCCTTCCGGCACACGATCACCAGCGTCCGCCATCATGCTCCCGTTCAGGTTCGTTTCGCTCCGAGACGACTGGCTCTGGTCATCGCGGCGTGTCACAGTTGTTTTCCCTCTCGCAGATGGTCGTCGTACCCGATGTCACACGGCGTCAAGCGCGGCGGATTCCCATGATCCGGTCGGGCGTTGTCCCCCGCCGATGACCAGACGTCACTCGTCAGGACACTCATCGCCCCACCGCCGTCCGCTGATATCCGCGCAGCGCGGGATAGAACGACAGGCCACCGATGATGAGCGTCCAAGCAGCCACCTCCCACAAGTCCGACGCAACCGGCCCGCCGACAGCGAGGGCGCGCATGGCATCGATCGCCGGTGTCATGGGTTGATGGGCGACAATCGGTTGCAGCCATCCAGGATAAGCATCGATGGGAGAAAATCCAGAATTGAAGAACATGAGCACACTGGACAGCAGGCCGAGAAACGGCACCAAGGGCGCCCCCGGACTGACGTTGACCGCCAGGGCGAGAACGAACATCGCATAACAAGCCCCGTATGCCATCGCGATGAGCAACATCGCGACCGCGGGAATCACGCCCTGGGTGAATCGGAACCCGATCAGGTGACCCGCCGCGAAGATCACCGTCGTGGTAGCGCAGACGCGCAAGACCTCGCCGATGATCCGCGAGGAGAAGTCCGCCGTCCGGTTCACCGGTAGCACCCACATCCGCGACAGGCGCCCTGTCCGCCGTTCCTCGTTCAGACGTGTGGCCGCGGCCACCGACCCGAACATCGCGCTCACCAGGACTATCAGCGGAACGGTCCCGAAGGCGCTGTTCTGCCCGGTCGCCTTGCCCACGATGTCGCCGAGGACCACCTTGAACATCAGCATGGTCAGCATCGGGAACACGATGATCTGGATCAGCGTCGGTACATCGCGCCAGATGACCAGCAACTGCCGGCCGGTGAGTGCGGCGGTCTGAGACCACCAGGCACGCGCCGAATTCTCCGCAGGCGCGGTCACGGTCGGGAAATGCAGCCCACCGTTCTCCGTGGTCTGAACGCTCATCGTCTCGACCTCCTCACCGACAGTGCGAAAAGCGAGAAGGCCAGAACCGCGAGTCCCAGACTCCAGTACACGGACGGCAAGACGATCTCCCATGTGAGATCGCCACTCTCCGCAAATCGCATGACCGTGGTGATCTGTGAGATCGGCTGATTCTCGACGAAGCCCTGAATCCACTCCGGAAACGCGGACAAAGGGACGAATCCCGTCGAGAGCATCCCCAGGATGAGTGTCGGAAAGGCGATCAATTGACTCGTCGACGTGGGAGACGAGGCCACCAAGCCGATCGCGTCCGCGGTCAACGCCAGCAACATCCCGAAACCACCCGCCACGGCCAGGACCACGACCGTTCCCCAGAGACCGGCCCCGTACTCCGTGTCCGGCCGCCAACCCATGAGAAGGCAGGCCGTGAGACCACACAGGAGTGCCACGGTCAGCATCACCACGTTCGTGGACGTTCGTGCCAGGAAAGGGATCACCGCAGGCATCGGAAGCACCCGGAACCGGTCATGGATGCGGTCACGTTCCAGAGCCGAGCGCATCGCCGCGGTGGAGGCCACAAAGGCCACCGACTGCAACATGACGATCGGCATCAGGAACTGCGCGTAATCGAAACCGGTGGTGTCCACCAGTTTTCGTAGAGGCAGGTAGAAGCACACCGCGAGGAGCGCCGGAGAGAGAAACGCCAGGAGAAACTCACCGTTTCGGGCGATCTTGCCGATTCCACGTGCGGTCAGCACCCACCACTGATGAATCGGACGGACACGCACCGATGGAGCATCTGCGACCGGATCGGTCTGCGAAGCCCTGTCTGTTTCCCGGTCTGATGGCAAGACCTGGGTCACGTCGACGACCCGTCGGGCCCGGTCAGGGCCAGGAACACCTCGTCCAGCGACGGACGCCGAAGCGCGATGTCGGAGAGGTGGATGTTCGCCGCTTCGGTGCGAACGATCACCTCGGAGAGCGTCTGCGGACCGTGGGGCGCCGGCACGGACACCGATCGGGCGGCGTCCTCACGGACCGAGCGTCCGACGAGGTCGCTCAGACATTCGCGCAACCTGGGCAGCTCGGCCGGGTCCGACGGGGTCACCTCGCAATAGGCTTCGCCCGTTGCCGCCTTGAGTTCGTTCGCACTTCCCTTGGCGATGACCCGACCCTTGTCGATGACGACGATCTCGTCCGCCATCGAATCGGCCTCCTCGAGATACTGAGTCGTCAGGAGGACGCCGATGCCGGTGGCACGCATCCGCTTGACGAGCGACCAGACCTCGAGGCGACTCCGTGGGTCCAGGCCCGTCGTCGGTTCGTCGAGGAACACGACCTTCGGTGCGGTCACCAGGCCGCAGGCGATGTCGACTCGACGTCGCATCCCGCCGGAGTACTGACCGACACGCTTGCCCGCGGCATCGGTCAGCCCGAAGGTTTCGAGCAGCTCATTGGCGCGCGACCGCGCCTGCTTCTTACTCATCCCGAGCAGCCGGCCGAACAAGATCAGGTTCTCGCGCCCGCTCAGCGCCTCGTCCAGAGCCGCGAACTGCCCGGTCAGCATGATGCTTCGACGAACCTGCGCGGCCTCCTTGGCCACATCGTGCCCATTGACCGTGGCGACTCCACCGTCCGGCTTCAGCAGTGTGCACAGCATGTTCACCGTAGTCGTCTTGCCGGCGCCATTGGGCCCCAGCAGCGCGACGATGCTGCCCGCCGCGACGGTGAAACTCACGTCTTCGACGGCCACCATGTCTTTGAAACGCTTGTGCAGGTTTTTCGCCTCGATGGCGGGGTGTGCGTCTTTTGCCCGAGCCGTCGACGTCGGAGAAGACGGTGACACAGGGGAGAGCGAGACAGAGTTCACAGCTTGCAGCGGTGCGGTCACTTCCGCTGACACCGACGCAGCGGAGTCCGAGTCGGAAACTGACGTCGAGGGGGCGGCGCCTTCTAGCACCCAACCGTTCTTGGGATCACTGCCGCCGACGCGATCCATGGCAGCCGAGTCTTCGGAGAGCGGCACGGAGTCGTTCGGCGCCGAGCTCTCTGACGTCGCAGCGGCAGTCGATATCGTCCCGTCTGCATCGACCCGGTCTGCTCTCGTGCCGTCCCCGTTCAGGGGAGGGTCGGCAGGCCCGGCCGTTTCGGCCCGCCACTGAAGCAACTTCTCCATGACGGGGTCGGGCCGAACGAAGGGGTCTTCGAACGCCTTCGGCTCTGCGAGATCGTCCCGTCGGTGACGGGGCGCGTAGGAAGCGACGGACGGTCGCTCACCACTGGCCTCGGTCATGTTTTCCTTTTCGCGTCGGAAACGGGAACGATCGGGACGGTGCCGCAACACGCGCATGCCGACCCACGGTTTGGAACAGACGTGCTCGTACTAGCCCACGGATACAAACTTACGCACGAATCTCCATCCGAGCTGTCATTCGACTGTGTCGCGTCGTGATCGAAATTAGTTACCGGAGCTATCGGTCAGGAGCTCGGCTCCCGGGGTTCATAGGCTTCCGTCGACATTACCGACATGGAGGACCGGCCGTTATACGGGCCGGTTCCATCGTCGAATGCGGCATTTGGCAGAGTTGAGACATGGACGCTCCGACCACCGACCATGAAGTCCTGACGTGCGAACTCAACGGCATCGCCTGTCGTGAACTCGCACAGCAGGTCGCCGACGACTCCTTCGTTCCCGACATCATCCTCGGTATCGCACGAGGAGGGCTCATTCCGGCCGGCACCATCGCCTACGGTCTCGACTGCAAACTCATGATCTCGCTGAACGTCGAGTTCTACACCGGGGTCGGTGAGACACTCGCGGAGCCGGTGATGCTCCCTTCCCTGTTGGAATCCAGCGGATTGACCGATCAGCGCGTGCTCGTCGTCGACGATGTCGCCGACACCGGGAAGACACTGAAACTGGTCAACGATTTCTGCGAGGAACAGGGTAGGGTCGCCGAAGTGCGTAACGCGGTGCTGTACCGGAAGCCACACACCATCACCGTGCCCGACTATGCGTGGCGCACCACCGACAAGTGGATCGACTTCCCCTGGTCCGTGCAGGGTCCGGTCGCGGCGGCCGCGAGATGACTTCAGACAAGACCGGCGCGCAGACAGCGGTGAGCGACAATCCCGCAGAGCGCCGATACGAGATCACCGTCGAGGGAACCACCGCGCCGGCCGGCTTCGCCGAATACCGCGACCGCGACGCCGGTTCAGACCCCGCCTCCGGCGTCGCGCGGGTCTTCTTCCACACCGAGGTCGATCCCGCCTTCGGCGGCCGCGGTCTGGCCACGATCCTCGTCCGTGAGGCACTCGACGACGCACGCGACCGCGGGCTGAGGATTGTCGGGGTGTGCCCGCTGGTGGCAGCCTTCCTCAAGAAGAACCCCGAGTATGCGAGCTTCGCCGAACCGGTGACGCCTGCCGCACTCACCTGGTTGCGTGCGCAGAAGCGCTAGCCCTGCCCTCAGGTGTCCTGGGTCGCCATCAGCCCAGGATCCGGATCGTCGACCTTGACGGTTGCACCATCGTGGTAAAACTCGATCTTCCGGAAACCCACAACGCCCTGCGCCACGATCGAGGCGACCAGCGGTCTGCCGGGCGGTAGAATTCGCGCTGTCAGTTCAGCCGCATCGCCGTTCAGGGCCGCGAGCTCGTCGACGAGCATTGCTCTCGCGCGCCGGATGACAGCGTTGCCCTCGCGTGAGACACCGTCGTCCAAAAGACGCACGGACGCTCCCTGCCGACGCGCTGTCCACACAGCCTCTCTCACTTCGGCGCAGTCCCAGGCGGGCGCCCGGATGATGTCCCTCATCTGAGCTTCGGTCAAACGGGTCTCCCCCACTTCCGCGGGCGTGAATTCGCAGCCGTCAGCGATTCGTCGGAGAATCGGACGGGCCCGCGCATCGAGTCGGGCCATCTGCCGATCACGTTCCCCGACCGCGGCGCGGGTCGCGGCCTCGGCCGCGGCGCGCGCGAAGATGTCTGCTCGTATGCGCCGGATTCGCTCGGGCATCGGCGTCGCCATCAGCGCGAAGAGGGTCGCGATCATCAGAACCGGGTAGCAGAACACGGTGTTACCCACGAGCACTCCGAACCCGACGCCGGTCATCGCACCGGCTGCCGCCGCGAAGGCGGTTCCGGATGCCGCACCAATCCAGGCGATCACCGGATGTCCGTACAACACGACCATGACGACAAGGATGGTCAGTGCCGAAGTCGCCGGCGTCGTCTGGAGGGTCATGTAGGTTGCCTGCGGCAGGCTTGCCAGCGAGACACCGAAGCCCGCCACCGTCGCCGCGGTGACGGCCCATGCTCGCCGTCGTGGCAACTCCGACCCCGAGAACCGCATGAGGGCGGCCGCCGCACCGACGAACATGACGAATCCGGCGACGAGTGCGAACCAGGTGGCCGGTGCGCGGACGTTCCAGCACGCGGCCACGGTGACGGCGAGGTGGACACAGCCATAAAACAGCAGGGCCCTCATCAACACCGGGGATCCCAGCCCGAACAGGTTGACCGCAGTCCGGTCGAGGTCGTCGAGCCCGGCGAATTCCGGCGAGGGAAAGTCAGTTCTCACGATGTCGCCAATCCAGCGTCACGACGGTCCCGAGACCGGGTGCGCTGCTCACCGTTGCCGCGCCTCCCGTCAACCGCGTCATCCGGGCATGTATCCCGCCGGCGATACCGAAGCGATGCGGATCGACGGCCGACGGATCGAATCCGGCCCCGTCATCGGCCACGATGACCCGAACATGCTCGGCGTCGAAATAGCCGTCCACCTCGCACCGCGAGCCCGCGCCAGCGTGTCGGTACCAGTTCCGTGTCGCCTCACCGACGCAGTCGGCCATCACGTCGACGATCTCGGTGGAGTACCGCCACTCGCCGGACGCCACGAGATAACAACGCACTGCTTCGCTGGTCGCCAGGGCCGCGGCTCGGATACGCGCCGCGAAGCCCTCCGCGTCGAGCAGCGTCGGTGTGCCCCTGCTCCTGTCGAGTTCCTCCAAAGCTGATCTTGCCTGTGCCGCCAGTCTCGGGTCCGGCGGCCCTGCTTGCACCGCGAGCAGGGTCGCGATCACCCGGTCGTGGATCAATGCTGCGAACCGCGCGCGTTCGGCCTCCTGCGCAGTGTCTGCAGCCGTTGCGGCAGCCGACCTCAGGAGTTCGGGATGCCGATCGTCGAGAGAGCGTACGTTACGCACCGTGGCGAACGCCACGGACAGGAATACACCGGCCAGGGCGATCGACAGCGGAGCACTCAGCAACTCGAGCGGTCTGACCTCTCCGTACCGCGCGATCTGGTTGGCGATGTGGACCAGGAACGTGTTCACCACCAGGGCGGCCAATGCCCACCGCGTTCTCGACATGATCACGAGTGCAAAACTCGGAACCGACGGAAACTGCAGCATCCACACCGCCCACCGCGCATCGTCGTCGGGCTCGCCCCGCCATGCCGGAAACCACAACGATGTCGCGACAAGGTACCCGCATGCGCAGGCGATGACCAAGCCGTCGAGGTGTCTCGGAATCGGCAACAAGGTGGAGACCACAACAAAAACAGCCGGCGTGGCCACGAGCCCGAAGCTGACCGCAGTCCACCACGGATCGGTGATCTCGGCATGCCGGATCGCCACCGGAACCATCAACAGGCAGAACAGAAGCAATCCGCAACCGACGAAACGGCAGCCGATCCGCTGTTGCCGGGCGAGGTCCGAGTCGTCCTCGCGTCGGCCTCCCCCCATACCCTGCCGGAGCATGGATGCTCGATGGCGGAGTTCGGCGACGGCCGTCCCTCCAACACTCACGCGGTGCGCGACCGCATCTCCGACCGCCCGCATCACGTCGCCCGTGTGGCGGTCGTGCTCGCCTCGGTCTCCGGGTCACCGGCCAACGGATCGACACCGAACGCGATCAGCGAGACAGTGTCACCTGCGTCGACCCCGACGGTCGCCAGTGCGTCGCGGCCGGGTGGTTGGATGCGCACGGTCACCCGTCCGCCGTCGGTCCCGTCGAGCACGTCCTCGACCGCGACGGCGAGTTGAGCACGCGCCATGGTCGCGTGCGCGTCGTTGAGCGTGGCCAACCCGCCGTCGTCGAGCAGAACGACGCGCACACCCCGCTGACGCGCCCGCCACGCCGCGTCCCGGACCATCGGGAGGTCGAGCCCGGAGGCACGGATGCCGTCGCGTAACTGCGCCTCGAGCAGCCGGGCCGTGGCCACCTCGTCGGCGGTGAAGGTCTCGCGGCGCGCCATGCGTGTGAGGACGGGGCGTGCGCGTTCGTCGAGAGCGGCGAGACGTCGGTCCCGCACCTCGGTGGCCGCAGCGGCGGCGGCGTCGAGCGCCGCCTGGCGTTCGTTGGCCTCGCGTAGTTCGTAGATGTTGCGGGCCATCGGGCGCAGCATGACGGAGAACAGCGACCCCATGATCATGATCGCGTATCCCGGCAGGGTGATCGACAGTCCCCAGACCGCTCCCGCAGTCGAGACGGCGCCCCACACGCCCGCGATGACGCTGATGCAACCGCTCGCGAGCCACGCCGCCAGGGGACGACCGCGCACCGCGACGAAGGCCAGGATGATCACCGATGCCCCCATCGGCGGCCCGGTCTGCATCACGTGCGACGGCGGCGACGGCAACGAGAACAGCGTCACGGCCACGGCCGAGACAGTCATCGCGGCGATGACGGAGGTCGTCGACCCGGGCAGCGGATCCCCGGGGGAATCGAGGATCGTCATCCCGGCGACGACGAACAGCACGAATCCGGCGAACAGTCCGATCCACTGCCACCACCCCGTGATGGCCGAGTCGGCGTACAGCGTCACGGCGAAATAACCGCATGCGAAGACGCCCATCATCAGCCACAGGGGTCGCGACCCGATACCGAATGCGTTGACGACCTCGCCGCGTTCGGCGTTCTCGATGCCGCGGGCACATTCGCGTCTCACGGCCGCTCCCACAGGATCTGCACCGTGGTCCCCCGACCTGCGCGACTGTGCACCCGCGCGTGACCGCCGGGCAGTCTCGCGAGGCGACCGCGGATGCTCACGGCTATTCCCAGTCGGCCGACCGCCACCGACTCGGGATCGAACCCGACGCCGTTGTCGACGACCGCCATGCTCAATGCGTCGGGCGCCAACTGCACGATGACGGCACATTCGGCGTCGTCCCCGGCGTGGCGCAGCACGTTCCGCAACGCCTCCGACATCGCCTCGACGACCGCGTCGAGGACCTCGACGGGATACGAGGCCGGTTCCGGACCTGGACCGTCCACGCCGTCCTGGTCAACGGGGTCTTGGTCATCAGTGTTCTCGTCACCCACGACCGCCACGTCGAAGCGTTCGGAGATGTCGGCGGCGGCCGAGCGGATGCGTCGGACCACCTCGACATCCGGAATGGTGTCCGCATCGCCGGGTCCCGGCACCCGGGCGAGCTCCTCGAGGGCCGACGCGGCCTGTGCCGCGAGCCTCTCATCGGGGCGCCCCGGCCGGACCGCGAGGAGCGAGGCGATGACCCGGTCGTGCACGATGGCGTCGAAGCGCGCCTTCTCCACCTCGCGGGCCGAAGCGGCGGCCACGTTGGCCGCGGTGCGGTAGGTCTCCTCACGCGTCTCGTCGAGCTCGCGCCCGGTGCGCGTCGCGACCAGCACGACCGCGAGGAAGACACCGGTGAACACCAGCGACCACAGGATCTCCACGGGCGCATCGGAAGTCACCTCACCGAATCGGCCGAGCTGCTGGGAGATATGCGCGAGGGTCGACGACACGAGCAGACCCGCCACTGCGAGACGCGGCCGCACGAGCATCAGCACCATGCTCGGCATACCGCAGAAGGCGACCATCCACTGCGCCGAGTCGTCGGGATTCGTCAGGGTCGTCCCGTTCCAGGCCACGAACCACAGACCCAGGCCGAGGATGTACCCGGCCCAGGTCGTCAGGGCGAGCGGGGTGAGCCACGCCGTGCCCGGTCGAAAGGTCGCCGCGATCACCAGGATTCCTGGTCCGACCGACAGCAGGATGCTCAGCGGTGGCCACCAGGCGTCGGTCAGCGGCGCCGAGGCGAGGATCGACGCCGCCGAGACCACGGGGTACCCGATGAAACCCAGGCCCAGGAAGCGAGCGCCCACCCGGCGGACGCGGTCCAGATCCGGCTCCGCCGAACCCGATTCGAATGCGCGCCGCACCCACGCGGGTCGTGCGGGGGTGTCGCCGCTCGCGAGATCGGTGGTGGGCATCGCGTCTCAGCCTCACACCGTCCGGCTCGACCGGTCAATCCCCTGTTGAGACCAAATACGACGAAACCGGCCCGCTCCCTTTGGGGAACGGGCCGGTGACGGTAGAACTCGTTGGAGAGGGCTTACTTGGCCTTCTCCAGCACCTCGACGAGACGCCAGTGCTTGGTCGCCGACAGCGGGCGGGTCTCCATGATCCGCACGCGGTCACCGACGCCGGCATCGCCGTTCTCGTCGTGGGCCTTGACCTTGCTCGTGGTCCGGATGATCTTGCCGTAGAGCGGGTGGCTCTTACGATCTTCCAGCTCGACCACGATGGTCTTCTGCATCTTGTCGCTGACCACGTAGCCGATGCGCTCCTTGCGGCGTGCGCGCACCTCGGTCTGGGTTTCGGTCACCTTCTGGTCCTCACTCATGCGTCATCACCATCCGGTCCGGACGCCAGGCCCAGCTCCCGTTCGCGCATCACGGTGTAGATACGCGCGATCTCGCGACGCACGGTCCGCAGGCGACGGTTGTTGTCGAGCTGGCCGGTGGCCATCTGGAACCGAAGGTTGAACAGTTCTTCCTTCGACTCTTTCAGGCGATCGACCAGATCAGCGTCGTTGAGCTCACGAAGCTCGTTCGCAGCAACTCCGAGTGCCATCAGAACTGCTCCTCTCTGGTCACGATCCTGGTCTTGATGGGGAGCTTGTGCTGCGCGCGACGCAGGGCCTCGCGAGCGATCTCCTCATTCGGGTAGGTCATCTCGAACAGCACGCGACCCGGCTTGACCGGGGCGACCCACCACTCGGGCGAACCCTTACCCGAACCCATGCGGGTCTCGGCCGGCTTCTTGGTCAGCGGGCGGTCCGGGAAGATGTTGATCCAGACCTTGCCGCCACGCTTGATGTGCCGGTTGATCGCGATACGAGCGGACTCGATCTGACGGTTGGTGATGTACGCGCCTTCCAGAGCCTGGATGCCGTAATCGCCGAACGTCACCTTGGTGCCGCCCTTGGCCTGCCCCTTGAGGCTGGGGTGGTGCTGCTTGCGGTGCTTGACCCGACGTGGGATCAACATGGCCTAGCCCTCCTGCTTCTCAGCCGCACCAGCGGTGGCCTCGGCGGGAGCGGCCTCGGCCGCGCGAGCGGCGTCGGTGCTCGTCGCAGTGGTGCCCGAGGCACCGCTACGCCGGGGCCGGCTGGGCCGGCGCGGACGGCGATCCTCGGCTGCCGGAGCGGCCGCGGCCAGCTCACGACGTCCACCGACGATGTCGCCCTTGTAGATCCACACCTTCACGCCGATCCGGCCGAAGGTGGTCTTGGCTTCGTAGAGTCCGTAGTCGATGTCGGCGCGCAGCGTGTGCAGCGGCACGCGACCCTCGCGGTAGAACTCACTGCGGCTCATCTCTGCGCCGCCCAGACGACCCGAGCACTGGACCCGGATGCCCTTCACGTTCGGCTGACGCATCGCCGACTGGATCGCCTTGCGCATCGCGCGGCGGAAGGCCACACGGTTGCTCAGCTGCTCGGCGACGCCCTGGGCCACCAGCTGGGCCTCGGACTCGGCGTTCTTGACCTCGAGGATGTTCAGCTGGACCTGCTTGCCGGTCAGCTTCTCCAGGTCGCCGCGGATGCGATCGGCCTCGGCGCCACGGCGACCGATGACGATGCCCGGACGCGCGGTGTGGATGTCGACGCGAACCCGGTCACGGGTGCGTTCGATCTCCACCTTCGCGATGCCGGCCCGCTCGAGCCCCGTGGAGAGGAGCTTGCGGATGGCGACATCCTCTTTGACGTAGTCCGCGTACTGCTTGTCGGCGTACCACCGCGACTTCCAGTCGGTGGTGATGCCCAGACGGAAGCCGTGCGGGTTGATTTTCTGGCCCACTACTAGGCTCCCTTCTTCTTCGGCTGACGCGAACGGCCACGGCCGCCGGCTGCCTTCTCCGGCAGGCTCTCCACGACCACGGTGATGTGGCTGGTGCGCTTGCGGATACGGAACGCACGACCCTGCGCGCGCGGCTGGAAGCGCTTGAGGGTCGGGCCCTCGTCGGCGAACGCGGTGGCGACGACCAGGGTCCGGCGATCCAGATCCAGGTTGTTCTCCGCGTTGGCGACGGCACTTGCCAGGACCTTGTACACGGGCTCGGACGCCGACTGCGGTGCGAACCGCAGGATGTCGAGAGCCTCGTCCACGTTCTTGCCGCGGACCAGGTCCAGGACACGACGAGCCTTCATCGGCGCGACGCGCACGAACTTGGCGGTCGCCTTTGCTGTCGGATTATCGGTCTGCGTAGTCATTACCGGCGCTTCGCTTTCCGGTCATCCTTGATGTGACCCTTGAAGGTACGGGTGGGGGCGAACTCGCCCAGCTTGTGCCCGACCATCGAATCCGAGATGAACACCGGCACGTGCTTGCGGCCGTCGTGGACGGCAAAGGTGTGACCGATGAAGTCGGGAATGATGGTCGAACGACGGGACCAGGTCTTGATGACCTGCTTGGTGCCCTTCTCGTTCTGGACATCCACCTTCTTCAGGAGGTGGTCGTCGACGAACGGGCCCTTCTTGAGGCTGCGTGGCATTCTCTTACCTCCTCCTGTTATCGCTTGTTCTTGCCGGTACGACGGCGGCGGACGATCAGCTTGTCGCTGGCCTTGTTCTTGCGGGTACGGCCCTCGGGCTTGCCCCACGGGCTGACCGGGTGGCGACCACCGGAGGTCTTGCCCTCACCACCACCGTGCGGGTGGTCGACCGGGTTCATGACGACACCACGGACGGTCGGGCGCTTGCCCTTCCAGCGCATACGGCCGGCCTTGCCCCAGTTGATGTTGCTCTGCTCGGCGTTGCCCACCTCGCCGACGGTGGCGCGGCAGCGCACGTCGACGCGACGGATCTCGCCGGAGGGCATACGCAGGGTGGCGTAGGTGCCTTCCTTGCCCAGCAGCTGGATCGACGATCCCGCGCTGCGGGCCATCTTCGCGCCGCCACCCGGACGCAGCTCCACGGCGTGGACCTGGGTACCGGTCGGGATGTTGCGCAGCGGCAGGTTGTTGCCGGGCTTGATGTCGGCGGTCGAGCCGCTCTCGACGACGTCACCCTGCTTCAGGCCCTTGGGCGCGATGATGTAGCGCTTCTCGCCGTCGACGTAGTGCAGCAACGCGATCCGCGCGGTGCGGTTCGGGTCGTACTCGATGTGAGCGACCTTGGCGTTGATGCCGTCCTTGTCGTTGCGACGGAAGTCGATCAGACGGTAGGCGCGCTTGTGACCGCCACCCTTGTGACGAGTGGTGATGCGGCCGTGAGCGTTTCGGCCACCACGCCCGTGCAGCGGACGCACCAGCGACTTCTCCGGGTGGTCACGGGTGACCTCGGCGAAGTCGGAGCCGCTGGCCCCACGACGACCCGGGGTCGTCGGCTTGTACTTACGAATAGCCATGAGTCTCTAGTCCTTCTCTGGGCGCCCCGGTCAGCTGACCGAGCCCCCGAAGATCTCGATGGGCTTGCTGTCTGCGGTCAGCGACACGATGGCGCGCTTGGTGGACTTGCGCTGGCCGTAGCCGGTGCGGGTCCGCTTGCGCTTGCCCTGTCGGTTCGCGGTGTTGACGCTGGCAACGCTGACACCGAAGATCTTCTCGATCGCGATCTTGATCTCGGTCTTGTTGGACTCCGGGTGCACCAGGAAGGTGTACACGTTGTCCTCCATGAGCCCGTAGGACTTCTCCGAGATCACGGGCGCCAGGATGATGTCGCGCGGGTCGGCAACGGTCGCCATGTCAGGCCTCCTCTGCTGTCTTCTCGACGGCAGCCTTGGCATCCGCCGTGTTCTGCTCGATGAAGGCATTGAGCGTCTCGACGCTGAACACCACCTCGTCCGAATCCAGGACGTCGTAGGTGTTGAGCTGGTCCGGAACGATCGGCAGCACGTTCTGCAGGTTCGCGACACTCAGCCACGCCGTCAGGTCCTCGCGGCCGAGCACGACCAGGAACTTACGACGATCGGAGAGGCTCTCCAGGAACTGACGCGCCGACTTGGTCGAGGGCTTCTGCCCGGAGACCAGTTCGGTGATCACGTGGATGCGCTCGTTACGAGCGCGGTCGCTCAGCGCACCGCGCAGTGCGGCCGCCTTCATCTTCTTGGGGGTGCGCTGGCTGTAGTCGCGCGGCTGCGGGCCGTGGACGGTGCCACCGCCGGCGAACTGCGGCGCGCGGGTCGAACCCTGACGCGCACGGCCGGTGCCCTTCTGGCGGTACGGCTTGGCGCCACCGCCGCGGACCTCGCCGCGGGTCTTGGTGGAGTGCGTGCCCTGGCGTGCCGCGGCCTGCTGGGCCACGACGACCTGGTGCATCAGCGCGATGTTGGCCGGGGCGTCGAAGAGCGCGGCGGGCAGGTCAACGGTTCCGTTGGTCTTGCCGTCGGCGGTCTTGACGTCCAGCGTCAGCTTGGTAGCCGTCTCGGTGCTCATTTGGCACCACCCTTCACTGCGTCGCGAACCATCACGATGCCGCCCTTGCGGCCCGGGATCGCTCCCTTGATCAGCAGGAGACCGGCCTCGGCGTCCACCTTGTGGACGGTGAGGTTCTGCGTGGTCACCTTGTCGTTACCCATGCGGCCTGCCATGCGCATGCCCTTGAACACGCGACCCGGGGTGGCGCAGCCACCGATCGAGCCCGGAGCGCGGTGCACGCGGTGGGCACCGTGGCTGGCGCCCAGACCGGCGAAGCCGTGACGCTTCATGACGCCGGCGAAGCCCTTGCCCTTGGAGGTGCCGGTGACGTCGACCAGCGCGCCGTCGGCGAAGATCTCGGCGGTCAGTTCCTGACCGACCTCGAACTCGGCGACGTCGTTAACGCGGATCTCGGCCAGGTGGCGGCGCGGGGTGACCCCGGCCTTGCCGAACTGGCCGGCGACCGGCTTGGTCACCTTGCGGGGATCGACGGCGCCGTAGGCGAGCTGGACGGCGGTGTAGCCGTCACGGTCCGCGGTGCGGAGCTGGGTGATCACGTTCGGGCCGGCCTGGATGACAGTCACCGGGACGACGCGGTTGTTCTCGTCGAAGACCTGGGTCATGCCGAGCTTGGTGCCCAGGATGCCCTTGGTCGAACTCTGATTGCTCATGTGTTATCTCGCCCCCGTCCTACTGGATGTTGACGTCGACGCTGGCCGGCAGGTCGATGCGCATGAGCGCGTCGACCGTCTTCGGTGTCGGGTCGAGGATGTCGATGAGTCGCTTGTGGGTACGCATCTCGAAGTGTTCGCGGCTGTCCTTGTACTTGTGCGGCGAACGGATGACGCAGTACACGTTCTTCTCGGTGGGCAATGGCACCGGGCCGACGACGCGTGCCCCGGTACGGGTCACGGTCTCCACGATCTTGCGCGCCGAAGCGTCGATCGCCTCGTGGTCGTAGGCCTTGAGCCTGATGCGGATCTTTTGTCCCGCCACGCTGTGTCCTCTTCCGTCAGTTGTTCTCGACAGACAAACACCGCGTGATCTGGACCGACCTCTCGCCGGCTGAGCACATGACCACCGTGTGAGATACGGCAATCGACGCTGTTCATCTGTCGTTGTACGTTGGCTCGCACCTGGTACGAGCCGGTTTGCTCCGGCACCCGCGGTCGGGCGTGTCGGGACCGTGAACCGATATCGGCGCACGCGTTACACGCCCAGTCCCCGTAGACCGGGCCTGGGAGTCATTCACCTGATCGCGACCGCGGGTCTGGCACATGGCACAACCTGCGTCCGCCGGTCAAGGCAACCCGAACAGTATGCATCAGGTCGGGAGCACGATCAAATCAGCGCCGGTGGCCGTAGGCAGGAACCTTACCTGACCGATGAGTAAGATACCGCCATGAGTTCCACGAACCCCACCTTCGCCCTGCGCAAGAAGCTGCCCGCCAATCCGCTGGGCAACGTCCTCTTCTCTCTCGGCATGGTCGCGAAGGTCCCGTACTTCGGCACCGTCCTGCCTCTGGTGCAGGAGATGGAGCCCGGCTACTGCAAGGTCACCGCACCCAACTGGTTCGGCGTCCACAACCACATCGGCACCTTCCACGCGATCGCGGCGTGCAACCTCGCCGAGGCCGCGATGGGGATGCTGATGGAGGCCACCACGCCCACGACCCACCGTTGGATTCCCAAGGCGATGCAGACCAGCTATCTGACGAAAGCCACGACACGCCTGACCGCCGAGGCGCGACTGGCCGACCCCGTCGACTTCGACGCGATCACCACCGGCACCGACGTCACCGTGTCGGTGAGCATCGTCGACACCGAGGGGGTCGAGGTCGTGCACTGCGACATCACCACCTGGGTGACACGGGCCTGACCGGCAGACCTACTGCGAATATGAGCCGGGCGAACGATAGACGAATCGCACATACATGAGTATAGAAGGTGCGATACTCACCTATCGCTACGGGACGGATTTCCATGACGGCAACCACTGTCTCGAGTCGTACGCATCCGTGTTAAAGGTCGACGAGGCAGAGGTTCAATTCATGGCGCAAGGCGGCGGAACGGTAGATCCTTTCAGCGAGTCGTACGACATCATCGAACACCTTAGAATGGCGAAGCTTCGCGAGCGGACAACGCCTTCGGATGTTCTCGGAGATGTCGCGAAATCGCTGCGCTTCCAGTTCCTGTCGCATTACTGCGGCATGACTCCGAAGTGGCGGGTGAAACTGCGAGGAATGCACGGTAAGCGAACATTGCCCGATTTTGCCTGTGTAGGCGCCTTGAAGAGTGGCACGAGCGACCTGTCCACCTACTTGTTCCAGCACCCGAGCATGTTGCCGCCGTTGAGCAAAGAAATCCACACAACTCGAGTCGCCGACTGGCTGCCGCACTACCCGACCGTGGCCGAGAAGAACGCCGTTGTCGACCGCACCGGACAGGCACTCTCGGGTTACTTCAATCCGTGGATGCACAAAGTCGACCTCATTCGTAATTTCCACGCGGCGAACCCCGATGCAAAAATCATTGTGATGCTTCGTAATCCCACAGATCGCGCATATTCGCATTACAAGTGGGATTTCCTGGTCGGCGGCAAGGCGGCGAGGCACCGACCCGAATATGCCAGTTACGCGGAGTACATCGATTTCTGCCTGAAGCTGTTCCCCGCGACTCCAGCCCCGTCGTTATGTGGCTTTCCGCTTCTCCAGTCGGGAATCTATGTCACATCGCTGGCACTGTGGATGGACACATTCGGGCGCGAAAATGTACACGTCGTGCTGTCCGAGGATTTTTTCCGGGACACGAATGCGACCATCTGCGGAATTCATGAATTCCTCGGTCTCGCGCCCGAGGCGCCCGCACCTCACCCCATCGTAAACCAGAACCCCGTATCGACCCCGCCTCAAGACGAGTCCGCGCGGAGACGACTGCACCAGTTCTACCGCCCATGGAACGAGCGGCTCTCCTCCCTGCTCGACCGGGATCTCGGCTGGGACAGCCACGAATCCGTGAGGTGACTGCTTGCCGATCGGAGCGATAACGCACAGACGACATCGATCCTTCCTCTCACATAGTGAAACCCGTCGGACTCGGCGGCCAGGGGTGCGGTTGCGGCAGTATGGGTTGATCCGGGTACAGCACGGCACCGGAGTACGACAGCGAACGAGGAGGACCACCGACCCATGTGCGGAATCTGCGGCGAGATCCGGTTCGACGGGACGGCTCCGGATGTCTCGGCCGTCGACGCCATGACCTGCGAGATGACACGTCGCGGCCCTGACGGCTCGGGCGTCTTCTCGAAAGGCGCTGTGGCGCTGGGTCATCGGCGTCTGAAGATCATCGACCTGACCGAGAAGGGCAGTCAGCCGATGATCGACCCGGCACTCGGCCTGGCGTTGGTCTTCAACGGCTGCATCTACAACCACCACGAACTGCGCGCCGAACTCGAGGGCAAGGGCTACACGTTCTTCTCCCACGCCGACAGCGAGGTCATCCTCAAGGCGTTCCATGCCTGGGGCCCCGACTGCGTCGACCACTTCTTGGGCATGTTCGCGTTCGCCGTCGTCGACACCGACACCGGCGTGGTCACCCTCGGACGGGACCGGCTCGGCATCAAACCGCTCTACCTCGCCGACACCCCCGGTCGACTCCGGTTCGCCTCGTCGGTGCAGGCGCTCCTGCGCGCCGGCGACGTCGACACCTCGATCGACCGGGTGGCGTTGCACCACTACTTCAGCTTCCATGCCGTCGTCCCGGCACCCCACACCATCTACAACGGCATCCGGAAGCTGCCGCCGGCCACCGTCATGACGATCCAGCCCGACGGACGCCGCACCGAACGCCGTTACTGGGAACCGGTTTTCGAACCGCATCCCGACCGCCGGGACTGGGACGAGAAGCGATGGCAGCACGAGCTGCTCGACTCGCTGCGGACGTCCGTGCGCCGGCGCATGGTCGCCGACGTCCCGGTCGGCGTGCTGCTGTCCGGGGGCGTCGACTCCTCGCTGGTGGTCGCGCTGCTCGCCGAGCAGGGTCAGACCGACCTCGCGACCTTCAGCATCGGATTCGATTCCGCGGCCGGGGAATCGGGGGACGAGTACGCCTACTCCGACCTCATCGCCGACACCTTCGGTACCGACCATCACAAGATCCACATCGGGACCGACCGGTTGCTGCCCGCGATCCCGGATACGGTCGCGGCGATGGGCGAACCGATGGTCAGCCACGACTGCGTCGCGTTCTATCTCCTGTCGCAGGAGGTCAGCAAGTCCATCAAGGTGGTCCAGTCCGGTCAGGGCGCCGACGAGATCCTCGGCGGGTACAGCTGGTATCCCCCGCTGCTGGACGTGACCCGGGAGAAGACGACGCGCGCGTACGCCGACGTGTTCTTCGACCGCGACGATGTCGACATCCGCGGCATCCTCGCAGACGACTACCTCACCGAGGCCGGGTACGACCCGAGCTTCGAGTTCGCCTGGGCCCACCAGTCCGCACCGGGCGCGGCCACCGCCGTCGACGCCGCCCTCCGCCTGGACACGACCGTCATGCTCGTCGACGACCCGGTCAAACGCGTCGACACCATGACGATGGCCTGGGGCCTGGAGGCCCGCGTCCCGTTCCTCGACCACGAGTTCGTCGAACTGGCCGCCACGTGTCCCCCCGATCTCAAACTCGCACATGGCGGCAAGGGCGTCCTCAAGGAGGCGAGCCGGGCGTTGCTGCCGTCGGCAGTCATCGATCGCACGAAGGGGTACTTTCCGGTGCCGGGTATCCGCCATCTGACCGGCGGCGTCCTCGATCTCGTGTCGGACACCCTACGGTCGAAGGCGGCCCGCGATCGCGGCCTGTACCGTCCCGAGGCCCTCGACCGACTGTTCGCCGATCCGAACGGGATTCGCACGAGACTCGACGGCAACGAACTGTGGCAGGTCGCCGTGCTGGAGATGTGGTTGCAGACGATGGAAGCGAACGCCCGACGGTGACCGCTCTGCGTTTCGACGACCGCGGCTGGAAGACCTACGGCGCCTCGCTCTCTCCCGACGGGAGCGCCTTCGCCTACATCGTCGACGAGGGCACCGGTTATCCGCGGGCCGCGCAGCGGTCGCTCTCGCGGGACGGCGTCGGCGAGTTGCGCTGGGTGCAGCTACGATCCACCGGGCCCGTCCGAAAGGTGGTGCACTCCACCGACGGTCGCTGGCTGGCGGTCGAGATCGCGCCGAGCGGCGGTGAGCATCACCAGGTGTGGGTCGTCACCACCGATCCCGACGACGACACCGCCCATCGCATCGCCGCGACCCGCCCCGACGGGCGATCGTTCGGCACGGTGGGCCTGGTCGGCTGGGACACCGACTGGGTCCTGATCACCGCCATCGATCAGGACGGCACCTCCCACGCGCTCCGCGTGCATCCGGGGACCGGGACGACACTCACCCTCGATCAGCGCGTCGGCAGCGTGCTGATCGACTCGTGGAAGGGCGCCACCCTCGTCCGAGTGGGCCCGCGGGGCTATCACGACATGCTGCTGTTGCGCCGCCGCCCCGAGTCGGGTGACGACGAGATCACGATGACCCCGCTGCTGCCGCAGGATCCGGGCGCGATCACCGACCAGGGTTATCTCCTCGACCAGGGTTTCGATCACTCATCCCTGGTGTTCGTCCCCGCCCCGAACGAACCGGCCCGCGACCTCGACAGTGTCCAGGCGCTGGTGCGCAGCGATTTCGACGCCAAGTTCCCGCGGCTCCTGGGAGTCGAGGTCAGCAAGTTCGGCGTGCGCTTCCGGGTGATGGCCCAGCGCGTCGACATCGGGCTCGACGAGTTCGCGGTCAGCCACGACCAGTCGACCGTCGCCCTGCTGTGGAATGTGCGGGGCTGCAGCGAGTTGCAGATCCTGACTCTGCCCGATCAGACCCTGCACCCGCCCATCGACCTGCCCGGCGAGGTGGCCTCCGATCTCTCGATCAGTGCCGCCGGGTCGGTGGTGACAGTGACGGTGTCGAGCCCGCAGCACTCCCCCCTCGTCCATCTCGTGGATGTCGCCAACCGGCACGTGTTCCCGGTCCGCGACGACGTCGTCGCCGGCGAGGGTCCCTCGTGTCTGCTCCGGCCCGAACTGATGGAGTTCTCGGCGCGCGACGGTATGCCGTTGTCCGGCCTCCTATTCCGCGCCAAGCGAGCCGCCGGCACGGCCGTGCCCGGCCCCACCCTGCTCTACTTCCACGGCGGACCGGAGGGACAGTCGCGCCCGGACTACCAGTTCCTGTTCGGTCCCCTCGTCGACGCCGGGATCACGGTCTTCGCCGCGAACGTCCGCGGGTCGTCGGGATACGGCCGGTTGTTCTCGCACGCCGACGACCGATACGGACGGTATGCCGGGATCGACGACGCCGCGGACTGTGCCGAGTTCCTGTGTCGACAGGGCATTGCCGACCCCGACGCGGTCTACTGCTCCGGCCGCTCATACGGCGGATATCTGACCCTGGCATGCCTGACCTTCCATCCCGACCTGTTCGCCGCCGGGATCGCCATCTGCGGCATGAGCGACCTGGAGTCGTTCTTCCGCAACACCGAACCGTGGATCGCGGTGGCGGCCTACACCAAGTACGGACATCCCGAGTTCGACCGTGAACTCCTCGCCGACCTGTCGCCGATCCACCGGATCGACGCGGTACGCGCGCCGCTGCTCGTCGTCCACGGAGCGCACGACACCAACGTGCCGGTGAGCGAGTCGCAACAGATCGTCGCCGAACTCCAGGCACGCGGCGCCGTGGCCGAGATGCTGATGTTCGACGACGAGGGTCACGAGATCGTCAAGCGGCACAATCAACATCGGCTCACCGAGGCGGTCGCCGACTGGATCGCGCGTCACCCGTCCCGGACCCGGTCATCTCGATGAACAGGCGGATGACCGACCGCCTGCTCGCCCAGCTCGCCGAGACGCGTTCGCCCAACACACGTGCGAATGTGCTCGAGGAACTACGTCGACTGATCCTGTCCGGTGGCGCGCCCCCGGGGACCCAACTCCCGCCGGGCGAGATCGCCGACGCCTTCGACGTGAGTCCGATCCCGGTCCGCGAAGCCCTGAAGACACTGGTCGGCGAAGGCCTGGTGGTGCACCGCCCCGGAGCGGGGTACCGGGTGAGTCAGCTGTCCACCGAGGAGCTACGCGAGATCTACTTCGTCCGAGGCACTCTCGAACAAGCAGCACTCGCCCGGTCGGTCGGCCTGATCGACGAGTCCTCGCTGGAGACCGCACGCGCACGCCACATCGAGCTGCTCACGGCGGTGAAGTACAACGACGGCAAGGCTTTTCACGACATCTCCCGCGAGTTCCATCGCGCTCTCACCGAGCCGTGCGCGATGCCGCGCCTGCTCAACATGTTCGAGGCGACCTGGAATCTCACCGAGCCGTTCCAGGTGATGAGATCGGTGACCGCCGAGACCCAGCAGGCACTCAACAACGACCACGCCGACCTGCTCGCGGCGTTCGGCGACCGAGACACCGCATCGGTCCTCGACGTCGCACACCGTCACCACCAGCGCCTCGAGAGCGCCGTCATCGAGACCGCCGCACTCCTCGACGTCCGCCACGACTGAGCCCCGGCGAAATATATCTGCCCGTTCATCGCGGGGTAACAATCCGTTCTTACATTTCTCCCATCAGCGTGCGCCCCGTATGACTTCCGACCCCGGCCGCTGACCAGGACCAGGAGAACGCCAATGTCCACACCACCCTCCGGGACGCCCGGACCGCAGGTACCCGCGGCCACGTCCCACACCGGCGCCGCCGGTGAGAGCGTCATCAAGTCCACCTACGACGATCGGCTCACCAACACCGATCTCGCGCCACTGAAGGAACAGAAGTGGACGTGGTACAACATCTTCGCCTTCTGGATGTCCGACGTGCACAGCGTCGGCGGCTACGTGTTCGCGGGCAGCCTCTTCGCGCTGGGCATCGCGGCCTGGCAGGTGCTGGTGGCGCTCGTGGTGGGCATCGTGGCCGTCAACATCCTGTGCAATCTGGTCGCGAAGCCCTCCCAGATGGCGGGCGTCCCCTACCCGGTGACGACCCGGGTCTCCTTCGGCGTCAAGGGCGCCAACATCCCGGCCATCATCCGCGGCGTGATCGCGGTCGTCTGGTACGGCATCCAGACCTACCTCGCCTCAGTCGCTTTCGGCCTCCTGGCGCTGAAGTTCTGGCCCGGACTCGAGCCCTGGGGCGATGTCGAACAGCATGGTTTCCTCGGCTTGTCCGCGCTCGGCTGGGCGGGTTTCATCCTGATGTGGATCCTGCAGGCGTTCGTGTTCTGGAACGGGATGGAGACCATCCGGAAGTTCATCGACTTCTGCGGTCCCGCAGTGTATGTCGTCATGATCGCGCTGGCGGCCTACCTGGTCGTCGAGGCCGGTTGGGACAACGTCAGTCTCGACCTGTCGGTCGGCGACGGACTCTCGGGATGGTCGTCGTTCACGATGATGATCAGCGCGATCGCACTCGTGATCTCCTATTTCTCCGGTCCGATGCTCAACTTCGGTGACTTCTCGCGGTACGGGCGCACTTTCGGCGAGGTCAAGAAGGGCAACTTCTGGGGCCTGCCGGTCAACTTCCTCTTCTTCTCACTCCTCGTGGTGTGCACGGTCTCCGCGGCGGTCACGGTCATCGGCACCGACGAGGACGGCAACATCATCACCGATCCGGTGCACATCGTCGATCGCATCGACAACACGACCGCCGCGGTGCTGGGCGTGCTCACCTTCGCCATCGCCACGATCGGGATCAACATCGTCGCGAACTTCGTCTCGCCGGCGTTCGACTTCTCGAATGTCGCGCCCACCAAGATCAGCTGGCGAACCGGCGGCATGATCGCGGCGGTCGGCTCGGTGCTCATCACGCCGTGGAACCTCTTCAACAATCCGACCGCGATCCACTACACGATGGACACCCTCGGCGCGGTCATCGGTCCGCTGTTCGGCATCCTGATCGCCGATTTCTACCTCGTCAAGAAGCAGAAGATCGAGGTGGACGAGCTCTTCACCATGAGGCCCGAGGGCGCCTACTGGTACCGCAACGGCTGGAACCCGGTTGCCGTCGGCGCCACCGCCATCGCGTCGATCCTCCCGATCGGTGTCGTCATCTTCGGCACCGTGTATCAGGCCAGCTTCACGTGGTTCATCGGCGCGGGCATGGGCATGCTCCTCTACTGGCTCGGGATGAAGTTCGTGCCGACCCGCCTGATCTACGGACCCGCGGCGCTCGCTCGCATGACCGCTGACATCGAAGTGATGTCGGCGGAGCCCGAGACCGCGGGAACGCCGACCACAGAAGCCGCGTCCACCGTGCCCGGGGGCAGCACCCGGAACTGACGGGCGGTGAACCACGGGCCGCGCGAGCATCTCGCGCGGCCCGGTCTGCTGTGTGTGCGGCTCCCGAACCCACCGCCCACCCCTGACGCATCCATTGTGCCATTGACAAATGGCACGGTTGCTGATGGTGTGAGTTGATGCACACCAGCACGACTCCGACCCCGCTGCCGACCCGCGCGTCGGCACGGGCCACCGTGACCGCCCATGCGACGAGGTGGGGGCTCGGCACGTTCACCGGCGCGATTCCACTGAATCCGCTGGGCATCCGACTCTCGCGCGGTCTCATCGCCGCGATCATGCGCACGCTCGGACGTACGCCATCCGGAACAACCGTGTATCCGGTCCGCGAGAACGGCATTCGCGGCGAGTGGGTTCTCGGACCGGATGTCCGACGGGGGCGCCGCGCGATCTACTACGTCCACGGCAGCGCGTACAGCATCTGCTCGGCTCGCACACATCGGTCGCTGGCCGCGCGGCTCTCTTTCGCGACCGGGATACCGGTGTTCGTCGTCGACTACCGTCTGGCGCCCGAGCACCGATTCCCCACCGCCGCCGAGGACGTCGCCGACGGCTTCGACTGGCTGCTCCGCCAGGGCTTCCTTCCTGCCGACATCGTGGTCGCCGGCGACTCCGCCGGCGGTCATCTGGCCTGCGATCTGACCCTCCGGCGCGCGGACGGCGGCGCCGCCCAACCCGCCGCGGTCGTCCTGTTCTCCCCGCTCATCGACCTCACCTTCGAGCTGGCGCGCACCCAGGAACGCATCCGGCGCGACCCGGCGATCACGGCTGCGGCTGCCGCCCGCCTGGTGGCGCTCTACACCCGCGACGTTGCCGCCGACGACCCGCGTCTCGCGCTGGATTTCGCGGCGGCACGGGATCTTCCACCGTTCCTCATCCAGGCGGGCGGCGCCGAGATGCTCAGCGCCGACGCCCGCCACCTGCACGAGCAACTCAGCGCGCACGGCGGTGACAGCCGGCTGGAGATCTGGCCGGGCCTGATGCACGTCTTCCAGGCCCTCCCCCGGCTCGGCCCAGAAGCCGACGCCGCACTGCGCCGGGTGGCCGAGTTCCTGGGCGACCGGGCGGCGGACCGGCCGTCTCCGGCGACGGCCCCGGCCTCACTCACCGAGGCGGACGCGTCATGATCACCGCGGTCGACGGAATACGGCGTCGGTTCCTCCGGAATCCGGTGTCGCAGAACGCTCGCGCGCTCGTCACCGGTGCCGGGAGCGGGATCGGCCGTGCGTTCGCGCTCGAACTCGGCCGGCGCGGCGGCGAGGTGATCTGCGCCGACATCGACGAGACACGCGCCGACGAGACCGCGTCGCTGGTCACCTCCCGGAC
The DNA here is from genome assembly GCF_016924115.1 of Gordonia sp. BP-119. Taxonomy (NCBI): domain Bacteria; kingdom Bacillati; phylum Actinomycetota; class Actinomycetes; order Mycobacteriales; family Gordoniaceae; genus Gordonia; species Gordonia sp. BP-119. The sequence goes on along the minus strand of NZ_JAFFZF010000022.1, from coordinate 46,482 downwards.
CGGGCGGGTGGCCCATGCGTTCACCTGCGATGTCGCCGACCGGGCCGCGATGGCCTCGCCCGCGGCGTTCACCCGCGACACCTTCGACGGTCCACCGACCCTCGTCGTCAACAACGCCGGAGTCGGCATCGGGGGCCGCCCGGTCGGCGACATCGGGTTCGACGACTGGGACTGGACGCTCGGGATCAACCTCTGGGGTGTGGTGCACGGGTGCGAACTCTTCGCACCGATGCTGCGCGAAGCGGGCCGCGGCGGGATCATCAACGTCGCGTCGGCCGCGGGTTTCGGCGCGGCGCCGGTGATGGCGCCCTACAACGTGTCGAAGGCCGGCGTGGTCTCGCTGAGCGAGACACTCGCCGCCGAGCTGGCCTCCGCCGGCGTCGGTGTCACGGTTCTGTGCCCCACGTTCGTCAAGACCAACGTGGCTCACGACGGTCGGATCACCTCGGACGCACAGGATCTCGCCGGGACGCTGATGCGCTGGACCGGGGTGTCCCCGGCCGGCGTGGCCGCATCGACACTCGACGCCCACGATCTGGGACGTCTCTACGTCCTGCCGCAACTGGACGCGCGCGTGATCTGGCATCTCAAACGACACTTCCCGGCGTCCTACGTCCGCGGACTCGGACTCCTCAACCGCCTCCTGCCGTCGTCCTGACCCGGCGACCTCAGCCCACCGACCACTCGAAAGGACCACTCTCATGGCCATCGACCTCGACAACATGCTGCAGAAGATCAAGGACCGTCAATGGGCCCTGATCGACATCGATTGGGACGCACCGGGCGCCGAGCTCATCGACCCCGACCTCCACGCCAAGCTCAAACCTTTCATGAGTGACCTGATGTGGATCGAGAACGTCGGCGCACGGGGCTTCGCGGCCATGGCCAAGAAGGCGCCGACCCCGACGCTGAAGAGCATCTACGAACATTTCCACGCCGAGGAACAGAAGCATGCCAATGCCGAACTGGCACTGATGCGCAGGTGGGGCATGCTCGGCGGCGCCGGGAGCGGAGCGAGCGGGCCGAACGCAACAGGCGACGAGATCCCGTCACCGAATGTCAACGTGCAGCTGGTGATCAACTGGCTCGACCGACACTCCGACGACATGTCCCTGTCCTTTCTGGGAACCGTGATCCCGATGCTCGAGGTCGCGCTCGACGGCGCGCTGATCAAGTTCATCACCGACGAGGTCAAGGACCCGGTGGCCCAGGAGGTGTTCAGACGGATCAACTCCGATGAATCGCGGCACCTCGCAGTCGACTTCGAGGTGATGGAAATCCTCGGACATGCGGGGTTGCGAAAACGGACGATCGATTTCGTCGGCGGGTGGGTCAAGCCGACCTTCCTGATCGGGGCTCTCAGTTATGTTCCGCTCCTGAACAAGATGCGCGACAACATCGTCGCTATGGGGGTCGACGAGGAACGGTTGTACAGCGCGATGAAGCGCTACCGGGCGGTGGGAGATCGAAGTGAGTACGTGCGGCGCCTGCCCATGTTCCAGGTGGTCGCGTACCACGGTGCGGCGGTGATCAATCGAGGCAACGTGCCCTACCACCTGTTCGCCGACTCGATGGTGAAGCTCACCGATCGCATCCCGTTCGGCCTCATTCACCGAACACCCACGTGGTCGCAGGAACTCACCTACGAGCCGACGGCCTGAGGGGGTGGTGATGCACACCTCGGTGGCCATCATCGGCGCCGGATTCGCCGGCATCGGTGCGGCGATCCGTCTCCGGGAGCGCGGAATCGACGACCTCGCGATCTTCGAACGCGACGACCGGGTCGGCGGCACGTGGCGCGACAACACCTATCCGGGTGCCGCGTGCGACATCCCGTCGCGCCTGTACTCCTACAGCTTCGCGCCCAACCCGGACTGGTCGCACACCTACTCGCGCAGTGCCGAGATCCTCGACTACATCCGGTCGATGGTCGACGACTCCGGGATCGGACCGCACATCCGGTTCGGCCACACGGTGACCGGGATGGAGTACAACGCCGACGACGGTCTGTGGACCATCACCTTCGACGAAGGGCACGAACCGGTACGGGCGCGCGCCGTCGTCCTGGCCTCGGGTCCGCTCGCGAACGCCTCCTTCCCCGACATCCCCGGCATCGAGGACTACGAGGGGCACAAGATCCACAGCGCACGTTGGGATCACGACTACGACTTCACCGGCAAGAAGGTCGCTGTCGTGGGCACCGGGGCGAGCGCGGTCCAGATCGTGCCGGAGCTGGTCGAGACCGCCGCGTCGGTGAAGGTCTTCCAGCGCACGCCCGGCTGGGTCCTGCCCCGCGCGAACGTGCGGACCCGTGCGACGACCGAGCGGCTCTATCGGGCGGTGCCCGGCACCCAGCGACTGGCGCGTTCACTCTGGTTCTGGGGTCACGAGACGGTGGCGCTGGGCGTCGTCTGGAACACTCCCCTGACCCGCGTCGTCGAGGCGGCCAGCAAAATGCACCTGCGGTCGCAGGTCGACGACCCGTGGCTGCGCCGACAGCTCACCCCCGACTTCGCCGCGGGATGCAAACGACTGCTCATGACCAGTGACTACTACCCCGCGCTCCAGCGACCGAACTGCACACTGGTGACCTGGCCGATCGCCCGCATCGCCGAACGCGGCATCCGCACCGTCGAAGGTGTTGAGCACCAGTTCGATTGCATCGTGTTCGCGACCGGATTCGACGTGTCCAAGACCGGGACGCCGATCCCGATCACCGGCCTCGACGGCCGCGACCTCGCGTCCGAGTGGGGCCGGGGCGCGTTCGCGTACCGCAGCGTCGCCGTGTCCGGCTATCCCAATCTGTTCTTCACGTTCGGACCCAACTCCGGCCCGGGCCACAGCTCCGCGCTGGTCTACATGGAGGCCCAGATCGACTACATCACCGAAGCGGTCACCCAGCTGCTCGAGAACGACTGGAAGGCTCTCGACGTGCGCGCCGAGGCGCAGGAGCGATACAACCAGGACATCCAGCGTCGACTGACCTCGACCACCTGGAACTCCGGATGCCAGAGCTGGTACCTCACCGACGACGGGTTCAACGCGACGATGTACCCCGGCTTCGCGACCCAGTACGTCAATCAGCTGCGCCGCGTCGAACTGCGCGACTACCGGATCCTCGTTCACCAGGACGCTCGGACTCCGGCCACCGCAGCGTTACAGTGAGGGGATGACCGAGTACCGGATCGACGACCTGGCGCGCGTGTCCGGAACCACGACCCGGAACATCCGCGGCTATCAGGAACGCGGGCTGCTCCCCCAGCCGCTGCGGCGCGGACGCGTCGCGATCTACACCGAGAAGCACCTGCGTAACCTCCGGGCCATCAACAAACTGCTCGGGAGCGGGTTCACCCTCAAGCACATCGCCACCTTCATGACGAACCCCGGCGCCCGCATCGGGGATGCGTTGGAGCTCAACGAGATCCTCGACGAGCACTGGTCGAGCACGTCACGCCCGGAGATCACCCGCGACGAGCTCGACGAGAGATTCGGTCCGCTGGACGATGCCCAGGTCGCGGCTCTCGTGCGAGCCGGTGTGATCTCCGAGACCCCGCGCGATGGGGTGTACGAGGCCATCGACCCGCGCATCATCGGAAACCTGGCGAAGCTCGTGCGACGGGGCGTGCAGATCACCGCGCTGGCAGATGTCCACGAACGGTTCACCGCAAAGATCAACGAGGCCGCCGAGATCCTGCTGGCTGCCGCGCATGACGAGGTGGACCGACGCAAGGGCCCGGGCTGGCTGCCGGAGAACGACGACGACGTCGCCTGGGCGGTGAACCTCCTGGGGATGATGCGCCGCGTCGGAACCGAGAACGCCCACGCCGCACTCGACCGCGCCCTCGACACGGCGCTGGACCGGGAACTCTCGGCCCACCAGAGCGCCGTCGACGAGCGTGCGGACGCCGACGCGCCGCAGCCCGGCCGGGAATCCGTCGAGCCCTCAGCCGGACCCGTTGTGCCGCTTCGGCAGAACGACCGATGAGGCGAGGAAGAAGCAGACCGCTCCCACGAACGTACCGGCCGTCGCGGCCACCGCGTCGGCGGTGACGCCACCCTTGGTCACGAACGCTCCGACGGCCGACACCCCGAATGCGACACACCCGATCCAGTTGATCAGCACCGACCACCAGTCGCGATCGCGGACATCCCACCGGCGTCCGGTGGCGCGGGTGTAGCCGGCGAAGGCGACCGCGCCACTGATGAGGAAGGCGATGGACCCGCCCGCGTCCGGGGTCCAGACCAGGTGCCGGTCCCCCCAGATCGTATGCGCGACCAGAGCTCCCGTGGTCGACACGTTGAACAGGATCGTACCCACCGATTGCGTGGCTGCTGTGAGCCATTCGGCACGGATGACCGAACCGGGCGCCGACGACCGCAGTTCGGCCACGGTACCGCTGCGGATCAGCTGGATGAATCCGGCGGCGGTGAAGAACCAGGCGCCGACGAAGTAGCAGCTGTTGGCGAACCCGGCGCCCATCACATGTGCCAGCCCGGGGGCCGACCCCAGCGCGAACAGCGCCGACCCGATCATGAACCCCCAGCACTGCTTGGGCAGCGTCGGCGTCAGGAACGCATGTGTGCGGTCATGCAGTGACATCAAGGCTCGCGATGACCTTGCTCGGCTCGATCCAGATCCCCAGCTCGCCGGTGACCCCGTTGCGGGCTCCGAACTCCTCGGCCCGCTCGGCACCCATGTATCGCGCCCCGCACATCGTCGCGATGCGACGCACCTCGTCGAGGTCGTCGGTGACCCGCGCGATGCCTTGCACCTGCACGAACCCGAACGGCGGTTCGGGCAGGTCGACCGCCATCACGACACGTGGATCACGCAACAGCGCACGGCCTTTGGCAGTCGTGGCCCCGGTGTTGAACGCGATCCGGTCGCCGTCGAGGACGAACCACACCGGGACGACGAGCGGTCGACCGTCGGCGGCGGTGTATCCGAGGTGCCCGGTCTTCGTGCCGCTGGTGAGGAAGTCGCGGATGGCCGGATCGGACAGCGTGGGCTCAGACATGCCTCTCACCCTAGAGAGACCCGGCCGCAACCGCGAGGTGTTCGGACCCGAGCGCCTCACCGTTGCGCGAGTACATCACCGATCCGGCACGCCATCATCATGATCGTCGCGTGCGGGCCACTGCGCCCGCTGGTGGGCAGAATGGACCCGTCGACGATCCGGAGTCCGCGAACCCCGTACACCCCGCCGAGCCAATCGGTCCGGACGCCCATCGGCATCGTCCCCCACGCGTGCTGGGAGAACCCCGCCCGATCGGCGATCCGCACACTCCCCGGGACGACGACGTCGGCGAACTCGGGCGCCCGCAGCATCTCCGCGACTCCCGCGGCCGCCGTCCGCAACGCGATGGCGGTAGCCGGGTCGGGTTCGTCGAACTCAATCCGTACTGCGGCGCCGTCGGCGACGATCCGTACCGCCGAATGCCTCATCGCGGTCACCTCGACGATTGGACCCCACGCGCGCAGACCACGAATGTACGAGGCGAAATCATCTCGATAACAACGTATTTCGAGACCGCTGTCGGTGTGCACCACGGTCGGCAACACCATGCCCCGCCCCGCCGGTGTCCGCCTGGCGTACGACACCGCCAGGCCTCGATGCTCCCCGGCACCCAGCGAACGGGCATCCGTACGACCCCCGATGTCGAGTGCGGGCAACTCCGAACGCAACAGGATCCCCGCGGTGCCGAGGGTGCCCGCGGCGAGGATCACCTCGCCCGCGCCGACCGTGAGCGAGCCCGCGTGCACGCCCGTCACCGTCGTACCCCCGGCCGACGCCACACGGTCCACCGTGCAACCGGTCACGACCCGGAGGTTGGGTCGCGACAGCGCCGGGACGAGGTACGCGTCGGCCGCCGAGCGGCGCGCGAGCCCGCTCCGATTGATCGGCACCCGGTTGAGCCCGACCACCGGCCACCGCAGCGCGAGCGGACGGACCGGTACCCGCGCCGTCCAGTAGCGCTCGAAAGCGGTTCCGGCGTCGCCGAGTTCGTTGTCGGCGACGGGTTCGACACCCATGGTGCCGCCGGGCGCGTCCAGTTCGTCGTACGCATCGGCGATGGCGTCAAGCCCCCACCCGGCCGGCCACGTTCCGAAGTCGTCGCGATGCCACCTGAGGAAGTACCCGCCGTTCACCGCCGACGAACCGCCGAGAGCCGACCCGCGGGCCGCCGACACCCCGAGGTTCGTGTCGTGGCGGACCGCATGCGGGGCGGCGTCGTCGATCGGTAGCCTAGACAGCTGGAGGTCCGCCGGGGTCGGCAGGCCTTCCGGCCCGCGTTCGAGCAGCACGACCGCACGGTCGGGGTTCCGCGAGAGCCGCTCGGCGAGCACGCATCCGGCGCTGCCGCCGCCGACGATGACGACGTCGGCGGTGAGCGACCGGTAGGTCGTCGTCATCGAGAGATGACCGGGCGCAACGCTTCCGGGTCTCGATGGGTGATGACCCCCTGCCACAGGCCCGCACCGTAGGCCAGGTCGTCGAGCCGGTGCATGAGGATGTAGCGCAGCGGACCGAGCGTGGGCGGACTGGTCGGATCGGCGAGCAGATCCCGGACCCAGGACACCACCCCCTCGACGATCGCCACCTGCACGGCGAGGGTGCGGAAACGCTTGGATACGAGGGCGAGCAACACCGCCACCGGCCAGTAGTGACGGCAGATGGCGTCCGCCGCCTGTAGCAGTCCGAACGCGGCCGCTCGTCCGGTCATCTGCGCCGACACCAGCGGGGCCGACGGCAGGTCGCCCAGTCGGCGCCGCATCCGAACCGCCAGATGGGTGAGGATGATCATCGCCAGGGCGGCACCGAACCGCGTCCGCGACAGCAACGCGACCACCGCGGCGGCCATCGGAACCGACATCTTCATCGGCGCCGCCCGGTCACCGTGCCGGGAGGCCAGGTGCGCGGCGCCGGTGCCGTAGAAACAGCGACGCGAGAGCACCGAGCGCAGGTCGGCGCGGTGCTCATGGGCCACACGAGCCACCGGGTCGTAACGGATCCGCCACCCCTCCGCGTGCATCCGCCAGCACGCGTCGACGTCCTCGGCCACCCGCAGCGACTCGTCGAAACCGCAGAAAGCGCTGCGCCGCACCACCATCGCGGCGCTGGGCACATACGGGGTCCGGGTCGAGGGCGCCACCGCGGACTCCTCGGGTCCCATGTCCAGGGAGGACCACCCGTTCTCGTACCGCTCGGCCAGCGATGAGGCCACCGCCGCGTCGGACTGCAATCCGACGATGCGCGGCGCGACGAGCCCGACCGTGGGGTCGGAGAAGTGCGTCAGCAGGATGGTGAGCCAATCCGGGTCGGGCACGACGTCGGAGTCGAGGAATGCGACGAAGTCGGTCGTCGCGGCCTCCGCCCCCGCGTTGCGCGCCGCGGACGGACCACGGTTGTCGTCGAAGCGCAGGACCCGCGCCGTGGGCCGGTCCGCCACGATCGGGGTCGCGGAGCCGTCGTCCACGACGATGACCGTCAGCCCGTCGAGGGCATCGAGCAGGCGATCGATGCCAACCTGGTTGTCCCGGACCGGGACGACCACGGTCACGTCCTGCGGCTGCGGCCCGAACATGGGCCGGGGATTGGCGATCCCCGCGTCCAGCAGTGCGCGCGCCAGTCGTCGGGTCACGTTGTCGCACACCTCGATCCGACCGTCCTCGGAGGTCATCCCGAGTGCGGTGTCGGACATGCGCAGCAGCCGCGTCGGCGAACCGCCGACCAGATACCGGAAGTCGCCCGCCTTGGCACAGCGCAGGTCGATCTGCACCTGGAAGCCGTCGGGCAGATCGGTGCGCGGCCCCGGAGGCGCGTCGGCGTCCGAGTGCGCTCCGGGTTCGACGGACTCCGAGTCGTCCCGGGCGGAGGCGTCGTCCGCGTCCTGGTTCCCGGCCCAGCGTCGTGGGGCCGAGTCGTCGAGGGCCGTCATCCCAGGCGCCCCAGATCGTCGATCTGCCACGACTCCAGGGCGGCCCACAGGCGGTCGGTCACCCCGTCGACCAGACCCGCCCCCGTCTCGGCGCTCGCGCCCTCCGGGTCGCCGAGGACACCGTTGGGACTCACGGCGGCGACACCGCCCGACCGCATCGCCCCCATCAGCGCCCCCACCGGCTCCCGGTTGCCCGCCACGGCACGGTCGGGATCCACGACGGACGGCGAAACATGCAGCAGCACAGATGTTTCGGTGAATCCCGCGTGGGCGTCGGCGCCGTCGAAAGCGCACGGGAACCAGGCGACGTCCCGGCCCTCGTAGCGGAGTCGGGTCACCGCCTCGATCAGCGTCCGGGTGTTCCCGCCATGTCCGTTGACGAACACCACGCGCGCCGCCCATCGGCACGCACTGCGGCCGTACTCGACGAGGAGGCCGCGCAACGCCTCGTGTCCGATCGAGATGGTCCCGGCGAAGCCCTCGTGTTCGCCGCTGGCGCCGTAGTTCAGATCCGGTGCGCACAGGAGTCCGGAGGCCTTCGATCGCCCGCAGACGCGCTCGGCGATCGCCGACGCGATACGCGTGTCGGTGTCGAGCGGGAGGTGGGGCCCGTGCTGCTCGACCGAACCGAGGGGCACCAGCAGGGTGATCACCTGCCCATCGAGGTCTGGCCAGTTGCACTGCCCCAACGCCGATGGCACCGTCATTCGACCAATGCTAGCGATGGTGCCTGCGAGTGTGTCGGTCTCGCCCGAAAAACGGAGCGAAAAACGCGTCCAGATGTCGCGAACCACCACTCTGACGAGCGTTCGATCGGTTGTGGAATGCTGAGAGCATCCAGTGACACCTGACACAGTGCGCGAACAACGATCGGGAGGACGACACCCATGAGCAGTGCCACACCACACGACAGCGGCAAGCCCGGCCCTCTGAGTTCGATCCGGGTCATCGAGTTCGCCGGTATCGGCCCCGGTCCGCATGCCGCCATGCTGCTGGCCGATCTCGGCGCCGACGTCGTGCGCGTTCAGCGCCCGGGGTCGCTGCCCAAGCCCGGCCGCAATGCCGATGCTCTGCTCCGCGGCCGACGCGTCGTCGAGGCCAACCTCAAGGACGACAACGACCGGGAGACCATTCTCGGCCTCGTCGCCAAGGCCGATGTGATCCTCGAGGGTTTCCGTCCCGGCGTGATGGAACGGCTCGGACTCGGACCCGACGACCTCGAGAAGGTCAATCCCGGCCTCGTCTACGGGCGCATGACCGGCTGGGGACAGGACGGACCCCGTGCCAACCTCGCCGGCCACGACATCAACTACATCTCGCTCACGGGCATGCTGCACGCCATCGGACGCAAGGACGATCGTCCCGTGCCCCCGCTCAACCTGGCCGGTGACTTCGGCGGCGGTTCGATGTTCCTCGTCGTCGGTGTGCTCGCGGCACTGCTCGAGCGCGGGGTGTCCGGCCGGGGGCAGGTCGTCGACGCGGCCATGGTCGACGGCGCTTCCGTTCTCGGACAGATGATGTGGGCGTTCCGCGGCACCGGACTGTGGAGCGACACCCGGGGTGTGAACATGCTCGACACCGGCGCTCCGTACTACGAGGTCTACGAGACCTCGGACGGCAAGTACATGGCGGTCGGCGCGATCGAACCGCAGTTCTACGCCGAGCTGCTCAAGGGCCTCGAACTCACCGACGCCGACCTGCCGGACCAGAACGACATCGCCCAGTGGGGGAAGCTGAAGGAGATCTTCACCGAGACCTTCAAGTCGCGCACCCGCGACGAATGGGCCGCGGTCTTCGAGGGCACCGACGCCTGCACCTCGCCGGTCCTCACCTTCGCCGAGGCACCTGCCGACGCCCACATGGCCGCCCGCGCCAACCTCGTCGACATCGACGGCGTGACCCAGGCCCAGGTGGCACCGCGCTTCTCGCGCACCAAGCCGGAGACCCCCACGGGCCCGACCACCGAGGCGACCGATCCGTCGACGCTCTGGGCCGACTGAGGGTCCCGCCACCGCTTCTCCGTGCGGGAGAAGCGGTGGCGACCCGCCCATTGCTCCCCGAGGTTCCAGGAGCGAAAGCCGCCGGGCCGAGCAAGCGACGAAGGAGCGCGTCGAGGTCGACGAGCCACGAAGGGCGACAACTCACGTCGCCCTTCGTGGCTCGCTTCGCTCGCACCTCAGGGAGCAGATGAATCGGCCACTCGCCCTCGAACGCAAGGGTTCTTCCGCGGCCGCGCGGCGTCAGACCTTCGAATGCCCCATGTCGATCTGGAACTCGGCCGCGGTGATCCCCTTGGCACTGTCGGACGCGAGGTAGAGGACGGCGTCGGAGATCTCGTCGAGCGCGGCGACCGGATGGTAGTCGAGGATCGACGTGAAATGCGGGTTGACCCAGGGGATTCCGAAGATCCGGTGGGCCTCGGTGTCAGCCACACCCATCGGGGTGTCGACCGCGTACGGGTGCACGCTGTTCACCCGGATGCGATGGTGACCGAGCTCTTTCGCGGTCGTCTGGGTCAGTCCGACGAGTCCGTACTTCGACGCCGAGTACGACGCCTGCAGCGGCATCGCCTTCAGCCCCGCGACGGAACTGATGACGGTGATCGAGCCCCCGTTGCCCGCCTCGAGCATCGCCGGAATGGTGGCCTTCAGCGTCTTCCACGCGCCGACGAGGTTGATGTCGACGACGTCGGTGAACTGCTCTTCGCTGAGCTCCCAGACCTTGCCCCAGGTCAGCACCCCGGCGTTGGCGACGACGTGGTCGAGCCGACCGAACTGCTCGACGGCGTCGGCCACGAGCTGCTGCTGGAAAGCAAGATCGCGCGTATCTCCCTGCCGTGCAAGGATCTTGCCGCCGACGCCCTCGACGAGACGAATCGTCTCGGCGAGGTCGTCGGCCGTGGCCGCGGGGTAGGTCGCGTGGTCGATGATCGGACCCGCGATGTCGAGGCCGACGATCGCGGCCCCCTCACGGGCGAACCGGATCGCATGATTGCGACCTTGACCTCGGGCGATGCCGGTGATGTAGACGACCTTGCCGTCGAACTGTCCCATGGCAGAACTGTAACACGTTCTAGTTCTGCTCCCCAGTGTTCGCCGGGGCCCGACGAACGGTTCAGGCGTGCCCGAACGCGCGGGTGAAGCCGTCGGGTACGACGAGGTCGGCGGCCGAGAGCTCGTGCACGCTCTTGTGGCCGAGACCCATCAGCACGCCGTCGAGTCCCATGCGCATGAGGTCCAGCACGTTCTCGACACCGGCCTGGCCGTTGGCGGCTAGACCCCAGAGGTAGGCACGGCCGATCATGACCGCGCGGGCCCCGAGCGCCAGCGCTTTGGCCACATCGCTGCCGCGTCGGATACCACCGTCGAGCAGGACCTCGATGTCGTTGCCCACCGCGGCCGCGATGTCGGGAAGGAGGCGGATCGTCGCCGGCGTGCCGTCGAGATTGTTGCCCCCGTGGTTGGACACCGACAGTGCCGTCGCGCCGATGTCCACTGCCCGCTTCGCGTCGTCGAGACGGGTGATGCCCTTGACCATGAAGGGGCCATCCCACTGCTCGCGCAACCACTTCAGGTCCTCCCAGGTGGGCGGCGGCGTGTTCATCCAGGACCCGTAGGCCCCGAAGAACGTCGGCCCGGGCACCCCCTGCGGTGTGAGGTTCGGCGCGGTCAGGTCGGGGATGTTGATCTTCCCGCCCTTGACCCAATCGAGTGCGTACCTCGGCTTGACCGCGATCTCCGGCCCCAGACGGAGAAGCGCCTTGAGGTCGACCTTCTCGGGGATCTCGGGGCTGCCCCAGTCGCGTCCGACGTTGAAGACCCAGTCGGTCGTGACGATCAGCCCCTTCGCGCCGGCCGCCTTCGCGCGCTCGGCTCGCGCGAGGATCTCCTCGCGGCTGCCCAGCCAGTAGATCTGGAAGAACACCTTGTCATTGACCGCGGTGACCTCCTCGACCGCGTGCGAGGCGAAGCTCGACAGCCCCATCGCCGTTCCGCGGGCCGCGGCGGCGCGGGCGACGGCGACTTCACCCTCCGGGTCGACGGCCTGCACGCCGGTCGGCGAGATCATCACCGGGAACGAGATCTCTTGCCCCATCACCGTTGTCGTCATCTCGCGGTCGGACTGCACACCGACGACGTGCGGCGCCCAGCCCAGTTCGGAGAACGCGCGGACGTTGTCGTCGACGGTGACACCGGCCTGCGTACCGGCGACCAGCGACGAGTACACCGATTTGGGCAGCCGCTTCTTGGCCCGGCGCTGCGCCTCGGTGACGGTCTCGAACCAGGGATTTCGGGCCCAGGGGTTGGCAGACATGTTCTTCCTACTCATTGATCCATCCATGGAGACCGGTTGGCTCTCATGGAGACGGGGCGCCGGTTCCGACGACGGCGCGCCCCGTGGTGTACCGCGGGCGATCTACCGCGCGGCGGGGGTGAACCCGGCGAGCGGGTTCTCGTCACAGGACTTGGTGGGACGCGAGGCCACCGGGGTCAGGTCGCCGTCGGGCCGCCGGGTCATCAGGGTCAGCGGCGTGCCGCGTGAATGGTCCTTGTTGGCGGTCGGTTTCGTGCGGTCGCCGGCGAGGAGTTCCTCACCGTAACCCTGCACGCACTCCGGGTCCGGGCCGGCGAGCGGGAGGCCGGTGAAGAACTTCGCGGCCATGCACCCGCCGCGGCAGGCGTCGAAATGCGCACACTTCGTGCAGGCGCCGGCGTTCTGCGGTTCGCGCAATTCGGTGAACAGGTCCGACCGCTGCCAGATCTCCTGGAAACCGCCGTCGGACAGGATGTTCCCGGCGAGGAAGTTCTCGTGGATCGCGAACGGGCACGCGTACACGTCACCGACCGGGTCGATGAGGCAGACCACGCGTCCCGCACCACACAGATTGAGGCCGGGGAGGCCGCCGCCGGAATCGGAACCGAACGCCGACAGATGGAAGAACGAGTCACCCGTCAGCACTCGATCACCGTGTGCGACAAGCCAGTCGTAGAGTTCGCGCTGCTGGTGCGGCAACGGATGCAGGTCATCCCACACGTCGGCGCCCCGGCCGGAGGGACGCAACCGGGTGATGCGCAGCGTGGCGTTGTAGCGGTCGGCGAGCGCCTTGAACTCGTCGAGTTGCGCGACGTTCTGTCGCGTCATGACGACGCTGATCTTGGCGTCGGCGAAACCCGCCTCTGCCAGGTTCTCCAGCGCACGGACGGCCATGTCGAACGAACCCGGACCGCGGACCGCGTCGTTGACCTCCGCGGTCGCCCCGTCCAGCGAGATCTGGACGTCGACATAATCCGACGCCGCGAGTCTCGCGGCCACCTTCTTGTCGATGCGCAGGCCGTTGGTGGAGAACTTCACCCCCACCTGATGGCTGGTGGCGTAGTCGACGAGCTCCCAGAAGTCCGGGCGAACGGTCGGTTCGCCGCCGCCGATGTTGACGTAGAAGACCTGCATCCGCTGCAACTCGTCGATGATCGCCTTGCACTGTTCGGTGGACAGCTCGCGGGGATCGCGTTTGCCCGACGACGACAGGCAGTGCACGCACGCGAGGTTGCACGCATAGGTCAGTTCCCAGGTGAGGCAGATGGGCGCGTCGAGACCCTTCTCGAACTGGTCGACGAGCCGGCCGACCTTCGGCACCTCGCCGGCGGTCGGTGCGGGCGCCCGGAGTGCACTCGCGAATTCGGTTGCTGTGGGCGGCATCTCGATGGTCGTCATCGTTGAGGTCCTTGCATTCGGGGCTGTCGGTTCGGGACTGGGACGTCCGGGCCGGGACGTCGGGCCTGATCGCTCAGGAGCGGGGCACGATCATGCCGCTGTCGGCGAGGGCGGTGAGCGCCTGCAGGTACAGGGGACGTTGGGCGGGCGAGATCCCGGCGGCGAGGAGGGCGGCCTCCGCCGAGTCGTGGTCGGCGAGTGATTGCACGATGCCGACGACGGTGAGGTTCTTGAGGAACGACAGCTTGCGCGTACCGAAGTGGTACAGCAGCGCGCCGAACGGTTCCGGCCGCAGAGCGACCTTCGGATTGAGCCGCCACGGCTCGAGCGTGTCGAAACCGGGCGCCTCGGCTGGGGTGTCGAACCGGACCCCGGCGACCGCGGAACGGTCGCCGGAGATCGGATTCGATGTCGGGGCTGACATCAGTAGACCCCGCACATCCCGTCGATCGAGACCTCTTCGACGAGTGACTCGGCGAGGAGTTCGGTGTCGTTCGAGCTGTGACTGGTCGCAGCGGACTGATCTGCCATGATCCATACCTCCTGGTTGGTGGGTTAGTGATGTGGATCACGACAGACTCTAGTGGCACTCGGTGCAGAAATCCAGCGTTCGCGAGCGAACTGCCCGAATGGCCAGGTGGACGGTTCTGTCGATCCGGACGACACCGGTCCCATAGGCTGAGGTCCCGATGACCACGAAGATGCGCGGTGACGAGCCCGCACGTACCCCGCCGGGCCGGCGCCCCATCACGTCGCGTGCGCAGATCAGCGCACTCGCGATCCGCCTCTTCACCACCCAGGGCTTCGAGGACACCAGCGTCGACGACATCGCCGAGGCGGCCGGGATAGCCCGGCGCACACTGTTCCGGTATTACTCGTCGAAGAACGAGATCCCCTGGGGCGAGTTCGACGACCATCTCCTCGAACTACGCACTCTCCTCGCCGGCATCCCGCCCGAGACGCCGATGGCGCAGGCCCTCGTCGACGCCCTCGTCTCGTTCAACCGGGTGCCCGCCGAGGAACTCGACAACCATCGCCGACGTATGTCCCTCCTCCTCGGGGTGCCTGCGCTGCAGGCACATTCGATGATCGTCTATGCCGACTGGCGTCAGGTCATCGCCGAGTTCTGCGCGACCCGGCTGGGCGTCGATGTCCGCGATCACCTGCCGCAGACCATCGGCTGGCTGTGCCTCGGTGCCGCCCTCGCCGCGTACGAGAAATGGCTCGACGACCCCGATGCCGACCTGGAGACGCTCATCGAGTCCGGCGCGCGCACCGTGGCCGACGGCGTGGCCGCCCTGGCGTGACTACGCTGGCAACGGCCGCAAGTGATCGACCGCAAGCCCCTCGTGGGAACACCGGTCGTTGCGCTAGGCTGAAGTAGAACGTGTTCTAATTTGGGCCGGGGTGCCGGTCCTCGACGGCGGAGACTGCGCACATGTCTGACCTGACCCCTCACGGTTCACGCAGCGTGATCCTCACGGTGTCCGAGGTGATCGACGAGACGGCCGAGGCCAAGTCCATCGCCTTCGAACTACCCGAGGCCTCGCCGAAGCCGTTCACCGATTACAAACCGGGGCAGTTCCTCACGCTACGGATTCCGAGCGAGCAGACTGGTTCGGTCGCGCGCTGCTACTCCCTCGCGTCGTCGCCGTTCACCGACCCGCAGCCCAAGGTGACCGTGAAGCGCACCGCCGACGGCTACGGATCCAACTGGGTGTGCGACAACCTCTCCCCCGGCACCCAGGTCGAGGTGCTGCCGCCATCGGGCGTGTTCACCCCGAAGTCCTATGACACCCCATTGCTGCTCATCGCGGCCGGCAGCGGTGTCACGCCGGTGATGTCGATCCTCAAGGCGGCCCTCGAGAAGGGCGACGCACCGATCGTCTTCTTCTATGCCAACCGGGACGTCGCCGACGTGATCTTCGCCGCCGAACTCCGAGAACTCCTGGCCGCCCACCCAAATCGGCTCACCCTCGTCCACTGGCTCGAATCACTCCAGGGTCTGCCGAGTGCGGCCGCTCTGGCAACGGCTTTCGCGCCCTACGCGACGTCGCACGTCGCCTACATGTGCGGACCGGGCCCGTTCATGGATGCCGTCCACAAGGGTCTGTCGGACGCGAACTTCCCGCACCACAACGTCCACACCGAGGTCTACAACTCGCTGTCCGGCGACCCGTTCGCCGACGTCGAACTCGGCGAGGTGAGTGAGGAGGAGCAGGCGGGTGCCGCCACCGTCGAGGTGGAGCTCGACGGTGAGACCCACACCCTGACCTGGCCTCGCTCACGAACTCTCGTCGACATCATGCTCGCCGCCGGACTCGATGCCCCGTATTCCTGCCAGGAGGGTGAGTGCGGTTCGTGCGCCTGCACTCTCACCGAGGGCAGCGTCGACATGGACAACGCCGGCGCGCTCGACCCCGAGGACATCGAGGACGGGTACATCCTCGGCTGTCAGGCGCATCCGACATCGGACACGCTGAAGGTCGAATTCTGAGAGAGTGGTTCGAGTTCGTGCAGTCACCGGTCCATCGAAGGAGAACGACGACGTGAGCACCATCCGCGGTTCCCGGCTCGACCCCGTCCAGCTCGCCCGTGGCCTCGCCGCGATGCTCATCAGCATCGGAGTGCTCCACTTCGTGGCACCCAAACCGTTCGACGAGATCATCCCGGAGGAGATCCCCGGCGACCCCCGCACGCTGACCTACGCTTCCGGTGTTGCCGAGATCGGTTTGGGCGCGGCACTTCTCGCTCCGAAGACCCGACGCGCCGCCGGCGCGGCGTCGGTGCTGCTGTTCCTCGCCGTCTACCCCGCCAACATCAACATGGTCCGGCTGTGGTGGGACCGGCCGCTGCCCTACAAGATCGTCGCGCTGGCCCGGTTGCCGTTCCAGTTCCCGATGATCTGGGCCGCTGCGAAGGTCGCACGCGAGGGCTGACCCTTCGAGGCTCGTCGCTAACGCTCCTCACACCTCAGGGAGCAGAAAGCGCAGCGGCGCCATCGGATTCGAGAGCACGGAGCCGGTCAACGGAGGGCGCGGTAGTGGGCACGCTCCTCCGGGGTCCGGTGTTCGAGCGCGTATGACAGTGCGGTGCGGCCCATCCGGGCAGCGTTGTCGTCCAGGTAGCCGAGCAGGACGCTCTCGTCGACTCGTTTGCCGACCTCCCGCAGCATCCAGCCGAATGCCTTCTGGATGAGACCCCGTCGGTCGTCGCGGACGAGCGGCGCCACCGCGAGCAGTGCCGCCGGGTCGCCGTGCTTGATGAAGGCGAAGGTCGCGATCACCCCCACCCGGCGCCGCCACAGATCGTCGTCCCGCGCGTGTTGCAGGACGAGATCGAGTTCGCCGCTGCGCCAGCAGTATTCGCCGAGGACGGGATCGGCGGACGAGTCGACGAGATCCCAGTTGTTCACCCGGCCGCGGCGCACGGCGTCGAGGTAGAGGTCGACCCAACCCTTGCCGTCGCCGCCGCGGCGTAGCTCGCGTTCGAACTCCTCACGCAGGAGGAACAATGCGATCAGGCGATGCTCGTGGATCGGTGAGTCGAGCAAGTCGACGACCTGATCCGACGCGATGCCGCGGAACCCCTTCGCGAGCTTCCGTTGTACCGGTACACGGATTCCGAGGAATTCGTCACCCTCCCCGTATCCCCCCGGTCGGGCCTGGAAGAACGCAGCCTGGCCGAGCGCGAGCTGCGGGTCGGCCACCTCGGCCGCGGCGTCGCGCACCCGCGTAGCGGTGGGCGTATCCGTCACTGCGTCACTACAGCAGATCCGCCACGGGAGTGGGGGTCTGCAGCTTCGGCCGGGTCTTCATCACGGCACCCACCTTGCCGGCGCCCACCACCCCGGTGAGCACGCCGTCCCGGCTGTAGTAGGCAACGAACTTCTTCCCGTCGTCGTCGACGACGTGGACCTCGTCATCGGCGCGCGGGGAGCCGAGTACCTGGATCTTGACGTCGAACTGGTCGCTCCAGAAATAGGCGACCGACGCGGTGACCGCGTCGCCACCGGTGATCTGGTGCGCGACGACCGAGGCCTGCTCGACCGTGTGGTTCCAGTGCTCGACGCGTTTCGGCCGCCCGTCCTCGTCGAGCCAGTTCGCCACGTCACCGAGGGCGTAGACGCTCTCAGCGCTGGTGTGTCCGGTTGCATCACAGGCGATTCCGCCCCCCACCTCGCGTGCGGCGAACTCGATACCCGACCCGTCCAGGTACCCGGTCACCGGGGTCGAACCGATACCGACGACGACGATGTCGGCGGGCAGGGTGGTGCCGTCGGTGAGTTCGACCGCGCTGACCCGCCCGTCGGACACGTCGATCTTCGCGACCCCGACCCCGGTCCGCAGATCGATGCCGTTGGCCACGTGCAACCGCGACACCAGGGCGCCGATCCGCTCCCCCAGCGCCACGGCGAGCGGCGTCGGAGCCGGTTCGACGAGGCTGACCGCCAGTCCGCGGGCCGCGAGGCCGGCCGCCACCTCGCATCCGATGAAGCCGGCGCCGATGACGACTGCGGTGCTCGCGGAATCGATCTCGCGACGCAGCGCCACCGCGTCGTCGTAGGTGCGGAGCACGTGCGCGCCACGGACGTTCTCTGCGAGACCGGGAAACGGCCGCGGATCGAGCCCGGTCGCCAGTACGAGAGTGTCGTAGGCGACGGTGGCGCCGGAGGCCAGTGTGATCGTCCGGTCCGTCGGTGACACCGCGGTCACCGCTTCACCGAGTCGCAGCGTGATGTCGGAGTCCTCGTAGAACTCCGCGGGTTTGAGATCGACGCGGTCGTCCTTGCCCAGCAGCACCGACTTCGACAGCGGCGGACGGTCGTACGGTGGATGCGCTTCGGCTCCGACGAGGGTGATCGGATCGGTGAAGCCGTTGTTCCGCAGGTTCTCCGCGACCCGGATTCCGCCGAGTCCGGCTCCGACGATCACCACACCCGCGCTCGATGCACTCATCTCTGGTCCCCTTTTCGTCATCCCACCCCGCGAGCACCCGTCTGCGCCGGCGGTCACGCGGACCGCCCGGGGCCGGGCATCTCGTGTCTCAACGGGTCACGTCGCCGACCGGTTGCAGGTCGGACAGCAGCCAATTCCCGTCGACCTTACGCATAAGTGCCCACCGGGCGATAGAGGTCGTCTCGGCCGGTGGACGACTCGCGGCACCCGGTGCCGGTGAACCGGACCCGGCTGTCACCCGCTGGTCGGCGAAGACGAGCACCCGGGCGCGTTCCGAGTCGCCCTCCTGCAGTCCGGCACCGACGACCTCGCCGGTCACCGACAACGCTGATGCACGGACGCCGGGAACCACGACGTCGGTACCGCGGTTCCGGTACTCCAGGCGTAGCGGGTCGGTCAGCAACGCGTCGGTCGCCTGCCGCCGGTCGGCGGGGTCGTCGGGCGAGTAGGTCAGAAGCGCACTCACGGCAGCCGCAGCCGCGCTGAGGATCTCGCTGCGTTGCGCCTCGGTCGGGTCGGGATCGGGGCGCAGGGTCGCGGCGCCCGCGATCGCCGCGACCACCAGGGATACCGCCGATGCGGCGATGAGAAGCCGCATGCGGATGCGTTGGGTTCGGGTCGGCCGTGCCGGTAGCAGGACCCGGTCGTGAGCGGTGGTCATGGACGCCTCGCCTCGGCGATCTTCCAGCCGCCGTCGGTGCGCGTCATGGTGATCAGCGCCGTGATCCGCTCCCCGGTGGTGTCGATCTCCGAACCGTCCCCCGACCCGCCCAGGAGCGCCGGGTTCGTCGCGTCGGCGACGACGAGCACGTCCACGCTTCCACCGATGTCGTCGGACGACGGATCGGTGACGAGCCCGGCCGAGATCACTTGCCCGACACTCGAACCCCGTTTCCCGCCCACCTCTGTCATCAGTGCCTCCCGGGCGGCGTCGATCCGTTTCAGCTGCGGTCCGGTGCTCACCTCCGCCACGCGTGTCACGTAGCCTTCGGGGTCGGCCGGGTCGGCGGTCAGCATGACGGTGACGGCGCCGCGGGCGGATGCGAGCACGTCGTCCTGCAACTCGGTCGCCGCCTGCTGGCCGCGGATCTGCCAGGCAAGAAAGCCGGCGACGCCAACGAGGACGACCACCGCGATCGCTGCTCCGACGAGAGTCCGGCGCACCGTCTGTGTCCGGCGTGCCGCACGCGCCCGGAGCGCCGGCGCGGCGACGATCCGGGCGGTGCGCGCCCGTCGGGTCGCCGCGTCGACCCGGGCGCGGGCGAGTTCGATTCGCGTGGTGATGGTCTCGGTCATCGTCGCACCCGCAGATTCCGATGGACGGTCATCCGATCACATCCGCCGCCGCGAGGAGCCATGTGTCGTCCGACCGCGCGTAGCGGGCCAGGACCGTGCGTTGAACGGTCGTCGCCGGCCCCGCGGCCGGACGTACTGTCACCACGACACGCAGCAGCGCCTCCCCCTCCGCGGCGTCGACCGCGACGATGCTGACGACCTCGGGGCGCCAGGTCACCGACGACGTCCCCTCGGGCGGGGGCCGATCGAGCTGGGCCCCGTAGCTGTCGGTGAACTCGTCGGCGACCCGCTCCCGCGCCCGCGTCCGGTCCTGCTGCCAGCGGTCCGCATCGACCGAGAAGACGTCCGCGACGATCGTTCCCGCCTGTGCTCGCAACTGGTCTCGGCTCTCCGTGACGTCGGAGCCCGTGCGGTGCGAATTCCACAGGGTGAGCACCACGACGAGCGTCGCGACCAGGACAACCGCCGCGATCGCGAGGCGGATGGTGGCACCTCGCACCCCGATCGGCCGGGTAGTTCCGCGTCCCGGGACCGGCTCGACGCCCGGGGTGTGAGTCGGTGGCGTCATGGAAGGTACTGCACCGCACTCAGTTTCAGCGTGTCGTCGGCCGGTGTGATGAGCACCCGCAACCGGAATCTGCGCGCCTGGTCGCCGGTCTCGGCCGCCGCCGCCCCACCGGTGAAGACGACGGTGGCCGCGACGAGGACCGTGGCGGTGTCGCCGGTCCGGACGGAGATCCCCGTGCCGTCGACGGAGGACTGCGCGACGGTGCCGTTGGCCCGGATGAATTCGGTGTAGCTGTCGGCGGATTGGGCGAACTCGTCGTAGAAGGTGCCGGTGGCGCCGGCCAGGATGCGCTGGGCGCGCCGATCGTCTCGGCTGTCCGGGGCGATGAGCACCGCAACCCGGTCGGCCGCCGCGGACTGGAGTTCGGCATCGGAGTACCGCTCACGGTCTCGCTGCCACGCGGTCACCGCCACCCCCGCGAGCACGAGCGCGACGACGAGGACCACGACCGCGACGACCCACCGGAGCCGCGACAGGCGCCGACGGAGTCCGGCCTCGAACTCGAGGGTGTGCAGATCGTCCAGTGCCTCGCGCAGCTCGCGCCTCGCGGCCCGGTCGGCGGACACCTCCTGCGCCCCCGACCGAGCACCCATGCCGTCCCTCTTCACGACGACAGGGGCGTGCTCTCCTGGGGCTGCGTCAGACTGTCGCCCGGCGCCCGGGTCTCGACCTTCTCACCGCGGATCCGGCTGGAGTATGCCGCGCGCGCCTGCTGGTCGGGGCTCAGGAAGATCGAGTCCAGCTTGGTCAACCGGCGCGACCACCGCTTCATCGCCTGTGGGAACAGCGCGCCCGACTCCGCCCACCGCATCGACCGGGGCGCGTAGACGCGGACCACCGGCCGCGCGATCGTCTGCACGACGATCGACGCCACCTCGCCGGGCTCGACGGTCTGGATGAACTTGTTGGTCTGCAGGCCGGAGATCAGGGCGGTTCGCGTGAACGTGGGGAGTACCGCGCTGACGGCGACGCCCTGCGGCTCCAGCTCGGCGCCCAGCGCCTCGGAGAACTCGATGACGGCTGCCTTGGCGCCGTTGTAGATGGTGAGGCCGGGGGTGGGTATGCGCCCGGCCGTCGATGCGATGTTCACGATGTGGCCGGTCCGGCGGGGCGCCATCCGACGGGCCGCCTCCTGGCATCCGATGATCACGCCCAGGACGTCGATCTCGTAGGTCCGGCGGATGATCGTGTCGTCGTAGGAGAGGAACGGTCCGACCGGCATGATCCCGGCGTTGTTCACGAGCACGTCGATCGGTCCGAGCCGGTTTTCGACCTCGGTCAGGAACGCATCGAAGGACTCGCGTTTGGTCACGTCCACCTCGATGCCCTCGCAACCGAGGTCGGCGGCGGCCTTGCCCACCGCCTCGGAATCCACATCACCGATCGCGACCCTGGCCCCCGCCTCGGACAGCTGGGTCGCGGTCTCGAATCCGATGCCACGCGCGCCGCCGGTGATGACCACGACCTTGTCCCGTAGCGCGGCGCGGATCGCGTCGTGGTCGGGTGTGCGGGACAGCTTGTCACGCAGACTCATTGGATCTCCTTCGGTGGATGCGGACTTCAGACGAGAGGAACGGGGCCGGCGTGGCCCGTCATCTCCGGTGGGGTTTCACCAGATCATCGGTGCGAGGAACTTGGCGGCGAAATCCCGAACGCGCTGGGGTTCGTTGCGAGCAGGGTCCGACGGCGGCGTCTCCAGCAGTGAGATCACCAGTCGCACATGGATCTCGACGGCTTCCAGCAGATCCTCGACGGGCATCTGCGCACCCTCGTCGCGGAGTGTGGCCGCGACCCGGTCGGTGACCATGTCGATGAACAACGACGTCATCGTCGACGTGACGCTCTTGATCTCGGAGTCGGTGAGGACGATCCGGCTCAGCAGCGGATCGGAGTTGACCCACTCGGCGCCGACAGCGAACGCCTCCACCAGTGCGGCCTTGGGTCCGAGCCCCTTCACCGAGGCCTCGAGCTTCTGCATGCCCGTCTCGTAGGCGTCGTTGGCCACCGCGTAGAGCAGCGCATCCTTGTTCGGGAAGCGCCGGTACAAGGTGCTGCGGCTCACTCCAGCCCGCGCGGCGACCTCGTCGATGTTCGCGCGGCGGACACCGACCTCGGCGAACTCCGCCCCGGCGGCCGCGAGGATCGCGGCTTCCTGGTCGGCCGGGCTGGCGGTGTTGCGGACCTTACGCGTCGAGGTCCGATTCCTGCTGTCGGCCTTGGTTCCGGTGCCTGCCACGGTCATCGCCGCCGACGGGTGGCGGGCTGCGAGTCCTCGGGTGCCGACCAGTGGTTTTCGTGCAGCCGGCGATGTCTGATCTCCGTGATCTCCATCTGGTCAAAATACAGCCCGGCGGTCCGGCGTCCGCGGACACCGCGACCCCGGCCGACGTGCAACGGGGTTCCGTTGCGGCCGGGAGACGGGACGCCGACCGAATCGGCTGCTGCCGGCACTGTCGCCAGAACCGAGGCCATGATTGTCTCCCTCCCGCAACGGCCGCCCCGGGTACGGACGGTCGGCATGTGACCCACATCGCATGATAGACCACGTTGAGACAGATCGGAAAATGCGTTCCTATCCTCGCCCGCGACCCGTGGGCGACCCGTCCATCGTCAGCAGGCGGTGACACCGCCGCAGACGCTCGCGCCACCAGTACTGACGCTCTTCTTCGACCGCGGGTTCCCGCACGTCGACCGCGGCGTCGGGGCCGAACCATCGCGTTCCCACCGCGCCGTCGACCATCTGGAACGACGCGGCGACATCCGTGGCGAGCAACGACCCGGTGCCCAGCCCGCACGCGAGTTCCAGGCGCGGTAGCGCGGCCGCGGCAGCCACGCCGGCGGCCATCCCGATCGCGCTGTCGAGGGCACTCGAGACCACGATGTCGAGTCCCAGGTTCTCGGCGAGCTGGAGGGTTGCGCGCATGCCGCCGAGCGGCGCGACCTTGACCACCGCCACGTCAGCGGCGTCGGCCGCGACGACACGG
Organism: Gordonia sp. BP-119; assembly: GCF_016924115.1. Classification (NCBI taxonomy): domain Bacteria; kingdom Bacillati; phylum Actinomycetota; class Actinomycetes; order Mycobacteriales; family Gordoniaceae; genus Gordonia; species Gordonia sp. BP-119. Next base: position 23,023 of record NZ_JAFFZF010000022.1, on the reverse strand, counting down.
TACGGGTCCTCGGCCTTCCTGATGGATTCGTCGGCCGCGATCGGCACCTCGACCGCCCGACGCACGGCCGCCAGTTCTTCGACTGTGCGACAGGGCTGTTCGGCATACTCGACCTCACCGATGGCGCGCAGGGCGGCGATGGCCTCGTCGACGGTCCAGCCGCCGTTCGCATCGATGCGCACCCTGCCGATGAGCGCCCGCGTCGCCGCGACCCGGGCGACGTCGTCGTCGAGGGTCTGCCCCGGCTCGGCGACCTTGACCTTCGCGGTTCCCGCGCCGGGGTATCGCTGCAGCAATGCGCCGACCTCGTCGGCGGGGATGGCGGGCACGGTCGCGTTGACCGGGACGGTGTCGCGGACCGCGGTGGGAGGACCGACCCAGGCGGCCTCGATGCCGGCCCGTAGCCACGAGGCCGCCTCCGGGTCGTCGTACTCGACGAACGGACCGAACTCCCCCCAACCCGCCGGCCCCGCGAAGACCATCGTCTCGCGCGTGGTCAGGCCGCGGAATCTCGTACGCATCGGCAGGCGCACCGCGACAGCGGAAGCGAGGACCTCCTCGACGTCGGGAAGCGCCCAGTCCGGTTGCCTGCCCCGCATCATCCGTCCTCCCTCTCCGCACACAGATCACCCCGCGTCGTTGGAACAACCTTCCAAGTTTGTTCCAAGTGCGATATTCTCGCCGCCATGTCAGTCAACCAGGGATTCGACGCCGGTATCCGCGAGGCAGAGCCGATGATCGTCGACGACACTCCGGACACCGCGGGCGAGGTCGCCTCGCCACGTCTCGGCGCCGACTCGCTCGTGTGGAAGTTCTACGGCGACAACCGCGGACTGCTGGGCTTCCAGCGTCTGGCCGGCACCGAGAACTGCATCGAACAACTCGGCCAGGCCGTGCTCGATCACTCGATCATCTTCAGCGACTTCCTCGGCCGGGCCAAGCGGACCGGCCCCCCGGTCATGCGGACCGTGTACAGCACCGAGCCGGAGAAGTGGGGGCGCACGGTGCGCGACTTCCACCGCGACATCAAGGGCACCATCAGCGACGGATCGCGGTACCACGCACTCAATCCGGAGTTGTTCTACTGGGCGCACGCGACGTTCGTCGACCAGGTCCTCTACATCACCGACACCTTCATCCGACGCCTGAGTTACGCCGAGAAGGTCCAGATCTTCGAGGAGAGCAAGGTCTGGTATCAGCTCTACGGGGTGAGCGATCGCGGGCAGCCGCAGACCTACGAGGAGTTCGTCCAGTACTGGGACGACATGCTCGACCGGTTCGTGCCGCACAAGACGATCGTCTACGCCACCGGCTACATCCGGCAGGGGCTCCCCCGCCCCAAGAAGATCCCCGCACCCGTGTGGAAGATCGTGTCGCTTCCGTTGAACGCCTTCATCCGCACCGTTGTCGTCGGAACGCTGCCCCAGCAGATGCGGGACGTGTGCGACCTCGAGTGGAACGACAGGCGCGAGAGGAACTTCCAGCGTTTCGCCGCCCTCATGCGGGCTGCCAACCCGTTGATCAACCGCCTGCCGCTCAAGTACCTCTACGTCCCGTGGGCCTACGAGGCGTGGCGCAAGGTCGGGATCGACCCGCGACCGCTGCACAACAAGCCCGCCTGACCCGCTCCGCTCTCTGAGCTGAGGAGCACCATCCCGCCCCGGACGAGCGCCATCCCCCGCTCCCTGAGGAGCGAGCTTGCGAGCGTCACGAAGGGTCTTGGTGACATTCGTGGCAGACCCTTCGTGACGCGCCCTCCGCAAGCTCCGGGCGCTCCTCAGGGAGCAGTGGTGGGCCAGTGGTTTCGCGGTTCTCTCGATCAGGAACCAGCGAGCCGGAGATGACGCCGGCAGGCGTCAGTGCCCGAGGAACCCGTCGACGTGGGTGACGAACTCCTCGGCGCGGTCGCGGTGAACGCTGTGCCCCGCCTCGATGGTGACGAACCGCGAGTTCGGCAGGGCGTCGCTGAGGGTCCGCAGGTGGCGCGGCGGCAGGAAGCTCTTCTCGCCACCGGAGATGACCATGGCGGTGGCCTGCACATCCGGCAGCTCCGACCACCAGTGCGGCGCGCAGACGTCGAATTCGGCGACGATCTGGTCGCCCATCCGGCCGTCGTAGCGGATGACCGGAAAGGGGTTGCGCGCGAGCGCGATCAGCCCACGAATCTGCTCGCCCAGGGTGGCGCGCATGGCGATGCCCTCGGACAGATCGGCCTCGTCGCGGGGCATCGGCGGCACCTCTTCGAGCACCAGGCGTCGGATCCTCGTCGGCTCACGCATGGCCACTCGCAGCGCGGTGTGGGCACCGAGCGAATGGCCGACCACGTCGGCGACCGCGATCCCGAGGGTGTCGAGGACATAGGCCAGGTCGTCGCGGAAGTCGTCGAGCCGGTAGACCTCACGGGCCCGGCCGCTCCGCCCGTGTCCACGGAGGTCCACGCTGATCACCGCACGCCCGCGGGCGCGGAGTGCCGTCGCGAGCCGGCGCCAGGTCGAATGGTCCGATGCCATCCCGTGCACGAGGACGACCGGTACGCCCCGGTCGGCCTCCCCCGCGATCCGGACCGCGAGGTCGGGGTCGCCGCTTCGACGCAGAACACGCATGACCGTCAGCTTACGAACGTCGGCCGTGCGGGCGCCGTCACACTCCACCCGGCCGTCCGCGCAGACCGCACCTCACCGGTCGTCGTCACCGGTCGCGGAACCAGCCGCTGTTCTTGGCGCGCCACACCATGTCCTCCCAGTACCCCCAGGCGTGTGTCCCGACGGACGGAAAGTCCGTCGTGACCGGGATGCCCTGCAAAGCGGCCGCGACTTCGAACGACCGGGTCTGCGCGAGCGACACCACCTCCAGCGGTGTGCCCTTGACCGAGGCCACGGCGTCGGCGTTGTGCGGACCCCACGTCGCCGAACCGGACCCGATGCGGATCTTCATCCCCCGCATCCGCGGCAGCTGGACGAGTGCATCGTTGCGCGTCCACCGGTCACTCCAGGGCGGTCCCCACATGGCGTCCGCGCTGAACGGACCGACCCCCGCCCCGACACCGGCGTCGATCAACGCGAGCCGAACAGCCTCTCGCATCGTGGGCGCGGACAGGTTCAGGTAGCCGGACATCGAGAAGACGTGCGAGATGCGCTTGCGGTGGTACGCCCCGTAGACCATCGCAGCGTTACCGCCCATGGAGATGCCCATGATCGCGTATTTGCCCAGCGGGCCGACTGCGAGTCCGCGCGCGTCGAGTTCGCGCACGATGGTGTCGAGTCGGCACGTCCACCGATAGCGGTATCCGACCTTGTTGGCCGGGCTCGCCGCTTCCCAATCGGTGTAGAAGCTCGCGAGACCTCCGACCGGTTGGATCACGTTGACGCCGGAGTCGGCGATGCGGTGGACACGCGTGTCGCGACGCCAGCCACTGATGTCACCGGTCGCGCGAAGACCGTCGAGAGCGATGACGGTTTTGCTGTTGCCCCACCGAGTCCAGGTGTCGACCGGGGTGCTCGGCATGCCGCAGCCGGACACATGGAACCTGCCGAACGCGGCCGACGCGGATGCGTTACCCGACCCGATGGTGACCACGCCGACCACCGCGAGGAGCGCGAGGGCGAACGCGAGGGCTCGACGTCGGCGGGCAAGCCGACGCGGCCGTAGTGAAAGCTGCACCGACGAACTGTAATTCGACGACCATCAGCAATGCCACGGCTGTGACCCTAGGGCATCGACATCGATATCGAGTGGTGACCAGAGTGACTAGAGTGAATCGAGTGGCGTATGTGGCAGAGGATTCATTTTGTTACAGACGATCCACGCAGCGTCAGAGATCGTCGACGATGCGCTGACGCGCCCGCGCGTACTCCTCCTCGGTGACCGCGCCGGTGCGGCGCAGTTCGTCCAGCGACGCGAGCCGTTCGGCCGGCGAACGGCCCGGGTCACCACCCCGGCCCGACCCGCCACCGGCCTTGGTGAACGACGGGGGGTCCATCCGAGACGAGCTCGCCGAATCCGCCCGGACTCCCGCCCAGCCGCGCACGACCTCCATGACCTCCGCTCGGGCCGCGGGATTGGACCGCAGATCGATCACGCCACTGCCCGCCACCCCGTGACGCCCCAGGATCTGCAGGATCTCCCCCAACGGTTCCGCCTGACCGGTGAGATCGTAGGTCCGGCCGTCCTCTTCGGAGGTGAACCTGGCCGGCACCGAACCGGCGAGCAAAGCGGTTGCCTGCCAGTCGATCTCGAAGTCCTGGGACTCGGGATCGACCATCACGGCCAACCGACGGGCGTGAAGCAGCGGCTGCTGGTAATGCGGCACGACCTTCCTCGTCGACACCTCGAACGGAGCGAGTCCCTCGGCGTGGATCCGGAGCCCGAGCTTCATCAGCGGCTGGTCGTTGATCTCGACATTCGTCTGACCGATCGAGGTGATCTCGGCGATGCCGAACACTCCGGCGGCGCGCAGGCGTTCCAGCTTGGCGCCACCCCGATAGTTGAACCACGCGATGGCAACGCCGAGAACGATATCCAGCACGGTGATGCCGATCCCGGTCCACAGCATCCACTCCGTGTCGGGTGCATCGATCACGAAGTAGGCGACGAGGAAGATCGGACCGACGATCCCGCACAGCATGACAAACGCGAAAGTGCCCACGGCACTCCACACATGGGCAGGAACACGTGGCCCGGTCCCCGACTCTCCGAACATGGTCATGCGCGAACTCTATGCGCGGACCTGCGGCGACGGAAGTTCGAAGGCCGAGGCGTCCCACCTTGGAACGACATGGAAGCGCCACCGTTCGCAGTCGGCGCCGGATACGAGTAGTTCGCCGCACTTTCCCGGGTCAAAGTTGCCTGATCTGCGGTTTCGGCACGACCCGGAGAGTCTCGGTGGCACACTCTGCGCTCAGATGAGCACGCCGAGGCTCACCACCGAGAGGTTCCCCATGGACGACACCCGCTCGCATCGGTTCACCCGGCTCCTCTCGACGATGGCCGTCACCGCCGCCATCGTCGCGAGCTCCGCCCTGAGTGGAGGCGGGGTCGCCTCGGCCGCACCACCGACGCCGACCCAAAAACTCTGCGGCCAGAGCACCGACGATCCCGCCACCGATAAGTCCCTGCTTCTCTGGGGAAAGGTGAAGGGCACCAAGCCCGGTCAGATCGGCGACAACATCGACGTCATTCAGCCGGGTCCCCAGTACCAGCCGAACCCGAAGTACGTGAAGTACTAAGCAATCCGTCGAGGTGGTGACCACAAAGGTCACAACGATGACTTCCTGCTCCTACCCACCAACCGGATCAGGGGCATCGAATGCCCCTATCTGTACAACGGTTCCGAGTTGAACCTGTGGAGCGCGGCGTGGCTGCAGGCGGGCAAATTGGTCGCCAAGAATCCCACTCGACCGATTGCGATAGGGGTGAACTCCGCCACGGCGCGCTCGCAAAACCAGCTGCACATTCATCTGGCGCAGGTGAATCCCACCACGCTGGCCGACCTGAGGGCGATCCCCAACCCGGAGACGCATCTGGACAACTGGACGAAGACCGACGTCGTCTTGAGGCTCAACAAGACCAAATCGAAGATCCCCCGGCACTTCCGCGTCGTCAAGTACACCGGCGGTCTGCCCGATCTGTTTCGTGTCCTGAAACGTCAGCTGCCCGCCACCGAGGACATGGCGGACCAATCGATCGGCGTGGTCGATGCCGGCCAGCCCAACACCTACTTCGTCCTCACCAGCAATCCGAAACTGGGTGGTGCCGGGACGGGACTGATGGACATGATCTACGGCTGGGGCGTCTGACCCTCGGCAGGATCAACGACAAAGGCGCCCGGCCACTTTCGTGACCGGGCGCCTTCGACTCAGTGAGTCAGTGAGTCAGAACGAGATCACTTGGTGATCTTGGTGACTCGACCCGCACCGACGGTGCGGCCACCCTCGCGGATGGCGAAACGCAGGCCCTCGTCCATGGCGACCGGCTGGATGAGCTTGACGCTCATCTCGGTGTTGTCGCCCGGCATGACCATCTCGGTGCCCTCGGGGAGGGTCACGACGCCGGTCACGTCCGTGGTACGGAAGTAGAACTGCGGACGGTAGTTGTTGAAGAACGGGGTGTGACGGCCGCCCTCGTCCTTGGACAGGATGTACGCCTGGCCCTCGAACTCGGTGTGCGGGGTCGTGGTGCCCGGCTTCACGATGACCTGACCGCGCTCGACGTCCTCACGCTTGAGGCCGCGGAGCAGCAGACCGGCGTTGTCGCCTGCCTGTGCCGAATCGAGGAGCTTGTGGAACATCTCGATACCGGTGACGGTGGTCTTGGTGCTCTTCTCGCGGATGCCGACGATCTCGACTTCCTCGTTCACGTTGACCTCGCCGCGCTCCACACGACCGGTGACCACGGTGCCGCGGCCGGTGATGGTGAAAACGTCCTCGACGGGCATGAGGAACGGCTTCTCGGTCTCGCGGACCGGGTCCGGGATCGACTCGTCGACGGCAGCCATGAGCTCTTCGACCGACTTGGTCCACTCGGGGTCACCCTCGAGGGCCTTGAGAGCCGAGACCTTGACGACCGGGGCTTCCTCGTCGAACTCCTGGGCGGCCAGCAGTTCGCGGACCTCCATCTCGACGAGCTCGATGATCTCGTCGTCGTCGACCATGTCGGCCTTGTTCAGGGCGACCAGGATGTAGGGCACACCGACCTGGCGGGCCAGCAGCACGTGCTCGCGGGTCTGCGGCATCGGGCCGTCGGTGGCGGCGACCACGAGGATCGCGCCGTCCATCTGGGCAGCACCGGTGATCATGTTCTTGATGTAGTCGGCGTGACCGGGGGCGTCGACGTGGGCGTAGTGACGCTTCTCGGTCTCGTACTCGACGTGCGAGATGTTGATCGTGATACCGCGAGCTTTTTCCTCGGGAGCCTTGTCGATCTGATCGAACGCGAAGCTCTTGTTGAGGTCCGGGTACTTGTCGTGCAGCACCTTGGTGATGGCCGCGGTCAGCGTGGTCTTGCCGTGGTCGACGTGACCGATGGTGCCGATGTTCACGTGCGGCTTGGTCCGCTCGAACTTCGCCTTCGCCACTTGATTGTCCTCCTGGACTTGTTGCTCTACTGGGCGGATCCCAGCAGGGGTTTTCTTCTTACGTTGGTGCGCAGAACTGGTCGGCGCATGTCGCTAGGACCGGATTTACTCGCCGGTGGCCTTCGCGATGATTTCCTTCGACACGTTCGCGGGAACCTCCGCGTACGAATCGAACACCATGGAGTAGTTTGCCCGGCCCTGGGTCTTCGACCGGAGGTCTCCGATGTAGCCGAACATCTCCGACAGCGGCACCTGTGCCTTCACGACACGCGCACCACTGCGCTCCTCCATGGCCTGGATCTGGCCACGGCGGGAGTTCAGGTCGCCGATCACGTCACCCATGTAGTCCTCGGGAGTCGTGACCTCGACGGCCATCAGGGGCTCGAGGATGACCGGACCGGCCATCCGCGCAGCTTCCTTCAGGGCCTGCGAGCCGGCGATCTTGAACGCCATCTCCGAGGAGTCGACGTCGTGGTACTGACCGTCGAGCAGGGTGACCTTCAGGTTCACCAGCGGGTATCCGGCGAGGACACCGTACTGCATGGCGTCCTGGGCACCGGCGTCCACCGACGGGATGTACTCGCGCGGGACGCGGCCACCGGTGACGGCGTTGGCGAACTCGTAGGTCGCACCGTCCTCGGCGTCCACCAGGGGCTCGAGCTTGATGATGACCTTCGCGAACTGGCCCGATCCACCGGTCTGCTTCTTGTGGGTGAACTCGTGCTTCTCGACCGTCTTGCGGATGGTCTCGCGGTAGGCCACCTGCGGCTTGCCGACGTTGGCCTCGACCTTGAACTCGCGCTTCATGCGGTCGACGAGGATGTCGAGGTGGAGCTCGCCCATACCGCCGATGACGGTCTGGCCGGTCTCCTCGTCGAGCTGGACCGAGAAGGTCGGATCCTCTTCGGCGAGCTTCTGGATCGCGGTGCCCAGCTTCTCCTGGTCGGACTTGGTCTTCGGCTCGATCGAGACGTTGATGACCGGGTCCGGGAAGCTCATGGACTCGAGCACGATCGGCGACGCCGAATCGCACAGGGTGTCACCGGTGGTGGTGTCCTTGAGACCGATCATCGCGTAGATGTGGCCCGCGGTGGCGTCCTCGACCGGGTTCTCCTTGTTGGCATGCATCTGGAAGAGCTTGCCGACGCGCTCCTTCTTGCCCTTGGTCGCGTTGAGCACCTGGGTGCCGGCGTTGATCTTGCCGGAGTACACGCGCACGAAGGTGAGCTTGCCGAAGAACGGGTGAGCCGCGATCTTGAACGCGAGAGCCGAGAACGGCTCGTCCGCGGACGGCTTGCGCGAGAGGATCTCCTCCTCGTCGCCCACGGCGTGACCCTCGACCGACGGCACGTCCAGCGGGGACGGCAGGTAGTCGATGATCGCGTCGAGCATGGGCTGCACGCCCTTGTTCTTGAACGCCGAGCCACAGATCACCGGGTAGAACTCACGGGCGATCGTGAGCTTGCGGATCGCGCCCTTGATCTCCTCGGTGGTCAGCTCTTCGCCGCCGAAGTACTTCTCGAGCAGTGCCTCGTCGGTCTCGGCGACCGTCTCGAGGAGCTTCTCGCGGTACTCCGCAGCCTGGTCGACCAGATCGGCGGGGATCTCCTCGATGGTCGGCGCAGCGCCGATCTCGACGGTTCCGCGCCAGGTGATCGCCTTCTGCTCGATGAGGTCGACGACGCCGTCGAAGTTGTCCTCGGCGCCGATCGGCAGCTGCAGGACCAGCGGCTTGGCGCCGAGGCGCTCCTCGATGGTGCGCACGGTGAAGAAGAAGTCCGCACCGAGCTTGTCCATCTTGTTGACGAAGCAGATACGCGGGACGTCGTACTTCTCCGCCTGACGCCAGACCTGCTCGGACTGCGGCTCGACGCCTTCCTTGCCGTCGAACACGGCGACCGCGCCGTCGAGCACGCGGAGGCTGCGCTCCACCTCGACGGTGAAGTCGACGTGGCCGGGGGTGTCGATGATGTTGATCTGGTTCTTGTTCCAGAAACACGTCACCGCCGCGGAGGTGATGGTGATCCCCCGCTCCTTCTCCTGCTCCATCCAGTCGGTGGTCGAGGCACCGTCGTGGGTTTCACCGATCTTGTAGTTCACACCGGTGTAGAAGAGGATTCGCTCGGTGGCGGTGGTCTTGCCGGCATCGATGTGGGCCATGATGCCGATGTTGCGAACCTTGTTCAGGTCGCTGAGCACTTCCTGTGCCATCAAGTTCCCTTCGGGAAGATTTCGGACTAAAGGCTGTCTTCACTTATCAGCCCCGGGCTCGCTGCGCTCGCCCCCACCCGAACGAGTTCGGGTGGACTGGGCGGCCGTCGCTTCGCGCCGAGCGCCCAGTACCCGGTTTGGGGTCGATTACCAGCGGTAGTGCGCGAACGCCCGGTTGGCCTCGGCCATCTTGTGGGTGTCCTCGCGGCGCTTCACCGAAGCACCGAGACCGTTGGACGCGTCCAGCAACTCGTTGGCGAGACGCTCGACCATGGTCTTCTCACGACGCTGGCGGCTGAAGCTGACGAGCCAGCGGAGCGCGAGGGTGTTGGCGCGGTTCGGCTTGACCTCGATCGGCACCTGGTAGGTGGCACCACCGACGCGGCGGCTCTTCACCTCGAGGGTGGGCTTCACGTTGTCGAGAGCGCGCTTGAGGGTGACGACCGGATCGGTGCCGGTCTTGTCGCGAGCCTGCTCGAGGGCGCCGTAGACGATGCGCTCGGCGGTCGACTTCTTGCCGTCCAGCAGGATCTTGTTGACCAGCTGGGTGACCAGCGGCGAACCGTAGACGGGATCGTTGATGAGGGGGCGCTTGGGAGCGGGTCCTTTACGTGGCATGACTTATCAGTTCCCCTTCTTGGCGCCGTAGCGGCTGCGAGCCTGCTTGCGGTCCTTGACACCCTGGGTGTCGAGCGAGCCGCGGATGATCTTGTAGCGCACACCCGGGAGGTCCTTCACACGACCGCCGCGGACGAGCACCATCGAGTGCTCCTGCAGGTTGTGGCCTTCGCCGGGGATGTAGGCGGTGACCTCGACCGAGCTGGTCAGGCGCACACGGGCGACCTTGCGCAGCGCCGAGTTCGGCTTCTTGGGGGTGGTGGTGTAGACGCGGGTGCACACGCCACGACGCTGCGGGCTTCCCTTGAGGGCCGCGGTCTTGGTCTTGGCAGCCTTGTCGTGACGGCCCTTGCGGACCAGCTGATTGATGGTTGGCACTAGGTGTTCGTTCCTCTTTGTCATCGGTTGTGGTTGGTGCTCCGGGCAAGCACGAAGTGGCTCGCAGGCCTGTTTTCGCGGCTTCCACAACTCGCCCCACCAGCACGTATGTGCTGGTCAGTACATTTTCGCTACCCCGAGGTCGGGCGTGTCATACACTCGACAGCGGATTCGCCTGTCAGCCCCTCTGCCGGCCGTACCCCGAGATGCTCGGCGGCTCGAGAGCCGTAGGGCAGGCATGCGGACTGGCCCAGCATGGGCCGGGCACCGACGATCCACTCTACCGATCGGGTTTACACAGGTCAAAAAACGGATCCTGCACGCAACCGGCAGGTGAACGGGTCGTGCACGATCGGGTCCGGGTCACGCTCGTGCTCGGCGTGCCCCTCTCACTTCTACACCGTGAAACCGCATGCGTCGAGGGCGCGAACCGCGGGTGCGACCATTCCGTCATCCGCGCTGCACGGGTCGCCTGAGCTGCTCGATCACGGGTGCGGACGGGCTCTCGGGGTCGCGCGGTCGCCGCGTCGGCGAGGACTGGCCGCCGAACCACCGATCGACGATCGTCGCCTGCCGTTCCACCTCGCCCCGGCGCGGCATGTGGTGGTTCTCACCGACATCGCGCACGCCGTACACGTCCTCGCCCAGTTCGTACCGGGCCTGGTCGCCCAGCGCATCGGCGAGGAACCCGGCAGGGGAACGGGCAGCGGCGATCTGCCAGGCGTGGACCAGTTCGTGGATGAGCAGCTGACCCGGCACCGGATATGCCCTGGTCCCCGGCCCCAGGGTCGCGTCGAGGTGCGACCCGAGATTGCAGAGGATGCGTCCGTCGACCGCTGGCACCGTGAATGCGCGCCCGCCCCGACCGGCGAGATCGGTGAGGACGACGTCATCGAGCCACGCCGCGTCCCCGAAGACCGCCACGCCCACGCTTCGCTCGGCCGGGGTCAACCCGCGATGACGCACGCGGCGGCGGATGACGTTCGACGTGACGAGGCCCGCGACCAGCACGACGACGAACCCGAGCGGGCCGAGCCAGATCGTCACCGGCACCAGGTGCACCGCGAGGAGCACACCTGCCGTGGCCGCCGGGGCGTCGCCGAATCGTCCTGCCCCGAGTCGGCGGGCGACGGAGAGCACCGTGCCGAGCAGGCGCCCGTAGGCCCGGGCGGCCGCGATGACCGGACGTCGCAGGCGCGTCGTGGACGCCGGGCGGGGCATCATTCCGGCGTCTGCGGCAGTTTCACCTTCGTCGCACCGGGCTTCGCCGGATTCGACGGCGGCGGGACCACCGGTCCGATGTCGTCATCGGGAGCCTCGTCCAGGTCGACGATGACCGGCGCGTGGTCACTCGGCTTGCTGCCCTTGCGTGCTTTCCGGTCGATCCAGGCGGCCGCGACGCGATCGGCAGCGGACGCTCCGGCGAGGATCAGGTCGATGCGCATCCCGAGGTCTTTGTGGAACATGCCGGCGCGGTAGTCCCAGTAGCTGAACACACGCTCGCCCGGCCACCGGTCCCGGACGACGTCGCGCAGGCCTATCGATTCGAAGGTGGCCAGCGCGGCCCGTTCCGCCGGAGTGACGTGGGTGTGTCCCACATACGCGGCGGGGTCGAACAGGTCGGCGTCGGCCGGCGCGATGTTCATGTCGCCGCACAGGAGTGTCGTGGTCGGGTCCTCCACGGCACGGGCCAGCGCCGCGAGCCACTCGAGTTTGTAGGTGTAGTGGTCCGAGTCCGGGGTCCGGCCGTTGGGCACGTACAGCGAGTGGATGCGGAGTCCGCCGCACACCGCCGACACCGCCCGTGCCTCCAGGGTCGACGGGTCGGGGTATCCGGGCATGCCGTCGAATCCGATCCGGACGTCGTCGAGTCCGACCCGCGACAACAGCGCCACCCCGTTCCACTGCCCCTGTCCGGCGTGCGCGACCTCGTATCCGCGGTCGGCGAGATCGGTGCCGAGTGACTCCTCGAACGCGGCGTCGGAGAGTTTGGTCTCCTGCAGGCACACCACGTCGGGTCGGCGCTCGTCGAGCCAGGGCAACAGGCGCGGGATGCGCTGCTTCACGGAGTTCACGTTCCAGGTCGCCACGCGCATGCGACCACGGTAGTACCCCGCCATCAGGGCCCGGCCACCGCCGATCGCGGACCCGGCCTTTCGTTGCACGGTGACATGTGTCACGTTGGTGGGTATCGACACGTTGCACCGCACCTCCGATTCGTCGCCCCGACGGCCCGTCATCGAGTCGTCGTGGCGTCGTTCGGAGCTGTCCGGGGTCCGCCCCGAGGACCGGACGCCGACGCAGGTCCAGGACATCGCTGCCGCCGACCCGCTGCTCGACGCCGCCCGCCCGGTCCTCGATGACGCCGCCGCCCGACTCGCCGACACCGATGTCTCGCTGCTGCTCGTCGACCACGAGTGCCGGATGGTGACGCGGGTGGCGTTCGGCACGACCGTGGAGCGCCGTCTCGACGCGATCGGCGCCTCGCCGGGCGTGCCGTTCGGCGAGGACGTCGTCGGGACGACGGCCCTCGGTACCCCGGCGGAGACCCGGGGCGGGATCGTCGTGAACAGCTCCGAGCACTACCTGGACCAGTTCAAGTCGATCAGTTGCTTCGGACAGCCGATCATCCATCCCGCGACCCGCAGGCTGGCCGGGATCATCTGCATGTCCGAGATCGCCGATCGCATCAACCCCTTGGCGATCCCGGTTGTCAACGGGATCGTCGCCGACATCGCCGACCGCCTGCTGGACCGGTCGCGAGCGCACCAGCGACGCGTCCTCGACGCGTTCCAGCGCGCCGCACCGCGTCGCGACCTCGCCGTCGCGGCCATCGGCGACGACCTCCAGCTCACGAATGCCCTTGCCGCCGAACTGCTCTCCCCCACCGACATCGGCGCGATGCGGATCGTCGCGACCGATCCCGCACTGCGCGCGACGGTACTGCCGCTGACCCTGGTGTCGGGCGCCGAGGTCGAGGTCGCCGTCGAACCCGTGCCGGGCGCCTGCGGCGCGGCGCTGTTCCGCTTCCGGCCGGTCAGCGAGCCGCCGCCGAGGCGGTCCGCGCCACCGACCGCCCCGTCCCGCACCAGCGTCGCGATCACCGGCGAACCGGGGACCGGACGCAGCACCCACGCCGCTGCGCTCGCCGCCGAAGCCGATTCGCCACCGGTGATCGTCGATGTCGCCGACGAGATCATCAGCGGTCGTCGCCCCGACATCCCCGCGTTCGTCGGACGCGCCCGATCGATGAGCACGACCCTGGTGATCGACGGCGTCGACCTCCTCGACCTGCAGTCGGTCGCCCTACTCGGGCGCGTGGCGGTGTCGAGCTCGCCGGAGTCGCCGCTGATCGTCGTCGGCGGGCCGCGCGACCAGGCGAGTCCGGGAGTCGCCGCACTCCTCGCCCGGTGCGCCACACGGGTCGATCTCGCTCCACTACGTCATCGGACCTCGGAGCTGGCGTCGATCGCGAGCAGCGCACTGACAGACATCGACCCGGAGCTCACGCTGTCCGGACTGGCGACGGACGCCCTGCTGTGCGACGACTGGCCGGGCAACCTCACCGAGCTCAACTCGGTGCTCCGGCAGGCCGCCCTGGCGTGCCGAGCGCGCGCCGCGCGGGTCGTCGAACCCGCCGACCTGCCACCCGCCTATCGGACGACCAGCCGGGCCGCGCACCTGTCCGGCCGAGAGCAGGCCGAGCGCACCGCGATCGTCGAAGCGCTGGACCGTGCCCGGGGCAACAAGGTGCATGCCGCAAGGGATCTCGGCATCAGCCGGACGACGCTGTACTCGCGGATGCGCGCACTGGACATCTGAGCGCGCCGGCTACTCCGGCACCGTGGTGCGGGGCACCGGGTCCCGCAGCGTCTGCCGTGCGAGCGCCGCGATGAGGTCGGTCCGGGTCACGATGCCGACCAGGGTGTGCCCCTCCAACACCGGGACCGCGTCGCATCCGCTCTCGGCGAGCAGCGGCAACAGCGCCCCGACCGGCGTGCCCGGGGTCGCGACGGCCGGTTCCGCCGACATCACGTCCGCGGCGCACAACTCGACGTCGTCCGAACGCATCAACCGCCGCACGAGATGGATCTGGAACACCACACCGACGAACATGCCGTCGTCCGACGTCACCGGCAGCGAGGTGAAGCCGTACTCGTCGAAGTGGACGGCGACGTCTCGCAGCGGCGTCTCGGGGTTCACGGTCACCAGGTCTCGGGACATCACGTCCGTCGCGGCGAGCGGGCCCGCGCGATGACCGGCAGCCTGCAATTCGGCGGCCCCGATCAGTCTCGCGAGGTCGGCGACACCGAGGTTGAGCGACTGCTCGTACCGGTCGAGGATGCCGGTCAGTTCGTCCTCGTCCAGACCCAGCCGCGCAGCGGGCGGGGGCGCCGCGTCGAACCGGCGATACGTGTAACGCCGCCCGGTCAACCGTGCGTATCCGGCGGCGAGGACCACCAGCAGGAGTGTGCCCGCGAGGACGGGCGCGAGGACGAACCGGAACCCCAGCGACTGGATCGTCTCCGGACTGAGCGCGGCTGTCATCGCCACCGCGCCGGCAGGCGGATGGACCGCGTGGCACCCGATCATCAAGGCCACGGACAGACCGACCGCGAGCGCCACCCGAAGCGCGGGCTGGCCGATGGTGAGGGTGGTCGCCACCCCCACGACCGCCGACACCGCGTTGCCGACGGTCGCGGGCCACGGCTGCGCCAACGGACTGTTCGGCGCGGCGAAGACGAGCACGGCGGTCGCCCCGAACGGCGCGATCAGGAAGAGTCCGAGCCGCAGGTCGACCCCCGACGCGGCGAGCACCAGACCGACGAGTCCGAGCGCCACCCCGGCCCCTGCTCCCGCCCGGAGGGCCTCACGGATCGACATACCCCCGGTCACCGGGCCGAGGCCACGCAGGGCGGCGCCGACCCTGCCCGCTGGGCGCACGTTCACTCTGCTCCTCCGAAGGTCCCTGACTTGTCCGGCGTCTCACGGTAGCCACGCGGTGACGGCCGGTCGCCGCGACCCCTGTACAGCCCAGGTGTTCAGTTTCTGGACACGGCGACATGTCGGAACGGTGAGAGAAATAAGTCAGGTCGAATATGACCGAGATCACTCCACCGACCACATCACCGCCGGCACCACGCCAACCAGGAGGCCACATGACCGCCGTCGTTCCCGACACCGCCCTGCATGAGCGCGTTCGCGATTTCATCTCCGCCGACCGTCCGATGCTGATCGGCGGCGAGTGGGTGTGGTCGGCCTCGGGCCGCACCTTCGAGACCATCGATCCCGCGACGGCGCGTCCGCTCACCTCGGTCGCCCACGGCGACGCGGCCGACATCGACCGCGCGGTCCGCGCCGCGCGCCAGGCCTTCGACGACGGCCCGTGGACCCGGATGAAGCCGAATGAACGCGAACGCCTGCTGTGGCGGGTCGGCGACATCCTCACCGAACGCGCCGAGGAGTTCGGCCAGTTGGAGGCGCTCGACAACGGCAAGGCGGCCACCATCGCCGCCGCGGTCGACACCAACTGGTCGGCCGACATCTTCCGCTACAACGCGGGCCTCGCCACCAAGATCACCGGCTCGACGGTCGACGTCTCGATGCCGTTCGTGCCCGGCGGCGAGTTCCACGCGTACACCCTGCGCGAGCCGGTCGGAGTCTGCGGCCTGATCGTGCCGTGGAACTTCCCGCTCCTGATGGCCGCGTTCAAGCTGGCCCCCGCATTGGCGGCCGGCAACACCGTCATCCTCAAGCCGGCCGAACAGACCCCGCTGACGGCCCTGCTCCTCGGCGAGGTGTTCCAAGAGGCCGGCTTCCCACCGGGCGTGGTCAACATCGTCACCGGTTACGGCGAGGCCGGCGCGGCGCTCGCCGCGCACGACGACGTCGACAAGATCGCGTTCACCGGCTCGACGGAGGTCGGCAAGAAGATCGTCGACGCCGCGAAGGGCAACCTCAAGAAGGTGTCGCTGGAACTCGGCGGCAAGAGCCCCAACATCGTGTTCGCCGACGCCGACTTCGAGAAGGCGGTCGCCGGGTCGGTCGCGGCCTGGATGTTCAACCACGGACAGTGCTGTGTCGCCGGAACACGTCTCTTCGTCGAGCGGCCGATCTTCGACGACTTCACCGCGGCCGTCGCGGAGGCGGCCTCGCAGGCCAAGATCGGACCCGGCCTCGACCCGTCGACCGAACTCGGACCGCTGGTCAGCCAAGAGCAGTTCGATCGCGTCTCGGGGTACCTGGCGGCGGGCCTCGCCGACGGCGCACGGGCGCTGACGGGCGGAAAGCGTTGGGGCGACGAGGGATTCTTCATCGAACCGACCGTCTTCGTCGACGTCGACCCGAGTTTCTCGATCGTGCAGGAGGAGATCTTCGGTCCCGTCGTCGCCGCCATGCCCTTCGATGCCGACACCGGGGTCGCGGCCGCGGCCAACGACTCCATCTACGGTCTCGCAGCAGGCATCTGGACCACGGATCTGTCCAAGGCGCACCGGACGGCCCGACAGATCAAGGCCGGTTCGGTCTGGGTGAACCAGTACAACGGCTTCGACACCGCGATGCCGTTCGGCGGTTACAAGCAGTCGGGATGGGGGCGCGAACTCGGCTCGTCGGCCATCGAGCTCTACACCCAGACCAAGGCCGTCAACATCTCGCTCTGACCCCCATCCGCCCTCGAGTACACCCAAGGAGCACGATTTCATGTCTCTCACCACCAAGGCAGCCGTCCTCACCGGACCCGGAAAGCCGTTCGAGATCGTCGAACTCGACCTCGACGAGCCCCGCGAAGGCGAGGTGCTGATCAAGTACACCGCGGCCGGCCTGTGCCACTCCGACCTTCACCTGACCGACGGCGACCTCCCGCCCCGCTATCCGATCGTGGGCGGCCACGAGGGTTCGGGGATCATCGAGGCGGTCGGCCCGGGCGTCACCAAGGTCAAGCCCGGCGACCACGTGGTCTGCAGCTTCATCCCCAACTGCGGCACCTGCCGCTACTGCTCCACCGGCCGGCAGAACCTCTGCGACATGGGCGCCACCATCCTCGAGGGATCGATGCCCGATGGCACATTCCGATTCCACGGTGGCGGTGACGATTTCGGAGCCATGTGCATGCTCGGCACGTTCGCCGAACGCGCGACGATCTCGCAGCACTCGGTCGTCAAGGTCGACGAGTGGTTGCCGCTCGACAAGGCAGTGCTCGTCGGTTGCGGCGTGCCCTCGGGCTGGGGCACCTCGGTGTACGCGGGCGGCGTACGTGCCGGCGACACCGTGGTGATCTACGGCATCGGCGGCCTGGGCATCAACGCGGTGCAGGGCGCGGTGTCGGCCGGGGCCAAATACGTCGTGGTGGTCGACCCGGTCGCGCTCAAGCGCGACACGGCGCTCAAATTCGGTGCAACACATGCCTTCGCCGACGCCGCCGAGGCCGCGGAGAAGGTCAACGAACTGACCTGGGGGCAGGGTGCCGACCAGGCCCTCATCCTCGTCGGCACGGTCGACGCGGAGGTCGTGGCCAACGCGACCGCCGTCGTGGGCAAGGGCGGGACGGTCGTCATCACCGGTCTTGCCGATCCGACGAAGCTGACCGTGCAGGTCTCCGGAACCGATCTGACCCTGAACCAGAAAACCATCAAGGGCAGTCTGTTCGGCTCGGCCAATCCGCAGTACGACATCGTCAAACTGCTGCGCCTGTACGACGCGGGGCAGCTCAAGCTCGACGAACTGGTCACGCAGACCTACACCCTCGACCAGGTCAACGAGGGGTACCAGGATCTGCGGGACGGCAAGAACATCCGCGGGGTCATCATCCACGCGGAGTGAATACCCGGTCGGTTCGCCCGAGGTGCCGTCTCCCTCGGGCGAACCGGCCACCCACGTCGCGGCGACGATGCCGGGCCCGACGAGGGACAGAAGTGCTTGAATCGTCGGTGTGACCGCGACCTGGTGGATACGACTGCTCCGCATCGCCTTTGCCGCCCTGGGCGTCACCGCGCTCGTGTATCAGGCGGTGCTGCGCTACGGCGACGCGGGCTTCACGCTCGCGAACTTCTTCAGCTACTTCACGGTGCTGAGCAACATCTTCGCCGCGCTCGTCCTGCTCGTCGGCGGACTGCTGGCCCCGGCAACCCCGGCATGGGAGTGGTGCCGTGGGGCGGCGACCACCTGCATGGTCATCACCGGGATCGTCTACGCCTTACTGCTGCAGGGCATCGACGTCGACGTCACCTACGCCTGGGTGAACGACGTGCTGCATCGCGTCATCCCGCTGGTGATGCTCGTGGACTGGATCGTGGTGCGTGCCCGGCGACTCCCCGAACGGGCGTGGCTGTCCTGGCTGACCATCCCGCTCGTGTACGGCGTCTACACGTTGATCCGCGGGCCGCTCGCGGACTGGTATCCCTACCCGTTCATCGATCCGCGTGGACAGGGTCATCTGTCGATGACGATCTCGCTCGTCGTCGTGTTCGTCGGCATGGCCTTCATGTCGTTCGGCGTCTACTGGGTCGGCACCCGCGGTCGGCGACCCGATGCGCCGGGGCCCGGACACCCCGCCGCCGAACGCGGTTAGTCCGCGCCCGGCGGGTCCGCGGGCTCGCTCCCGAACGCCGCGACGAGCTGCGCCGACCAGGTGTCGACGACCAGCGCACGCCGGGCGGAGTCATCGGACAGCGTGTCCGCCAGGCCGAGTCCGCGCGCCATGTCCAGAGTTGCCTGCACCAGTCGGCAACCGGTCTCGTCGTCCGGGGCCACCCCCATCGCGGCCATCGTCCGCTGATGGGCCGCGCGGGCGAACTTGGCCTCGAGTGGCAGGATGAGCCGCCGCAGTGCCGGGTCGGACGCGGCGGCGGCCCAGACCTGGAGTGCTGCCTTGAATTCGGTGCCGGTATAGACGTCGACGGCCCGCTGGACGGCACGGATGACCCGGTCCGGGGTCACTTCGTCGGCCGCCTCCGGCGATGCGTGCGGATCCCCGACGGCAGCGCGGGTCATGTCCTCGAAGACCTGCTCGAGTGCCGCGGTGATGAGGGCTTCGCGCGTCGGGAAGTGATGTTGCGCCGCACCGCGGGACACGCCGGCACGTTCGGCGACCGCGGCCACGGTCGCGGCGGCCCAGCCGTCCGCGGCCAGCGCGTCGACCGTGGACCGCAACAGGCGCTCGCGGGTCAACCGCGAGCGTTCCTGTTGCGGGGAGCGGGTGTTCGCCGACGACGTGGTCACCGCGAGCCTCAGTAGGACTTCGGCAGCCCGAGGCTGGTCTGCGCGACGAAGTTGAGGATCATCTCCCGGCTCACCGGGGCGATGCGGGCGATCCGGGCGAGGCTCAGCATCGGCGCCAGTCCGTACTCGGTGGTCAGACCGTTGCCGCCCAGGGAGTGCACGGCCTGGTCGACGACCTTCACACAGGCCTCGGCGGCCGCGTACTTCGCCATGTTGGCCGGCTCCGCGGCGCCCCAGTCGTCGCCGGCGTCGTAGAGGGTCGCGGCCTTCTGCATCATCAGCTTGGCCATCTCGAGCTCGACCTTGCCCTGGGCGAGCGGGTGCGCGATCGCCTGGTGCGCACCGATCGGCGTCTTCCACACCGTGCGCTCCTTCACGTACGACACCGCCTTGTCGAGCGCGAACCGGCCCATCCCGACGGCCGACGCCGCGGCCATGATGCGTTCCGGATTGAGCCCGGCGAACAGTTGACTCAGGGCAGCGTCCTCGGAGCCGACGAGCACGTCGGCGGGCAATCGCACATCGTCGAGGAAGAGCTGGAACTGCTTCTCTGGGTTCTGCAGTTCCATGTCGATCATCGTGTACGAGAAGTTCTCGGAGTCGGTGGGGACGATGAAGAGCGCGGGCTTGAGGTTGCCGGTCTTCGCGTCTTCGGTGCGGGCGACGATCAACACGGCCTGCGCCTGGTCGACGCCGGAGATGTAGACCTTCTGGCCGGTGAGCAACCAGTCCGAGCCGTCCCGACGGGCCGTGGTGGTGATCTGGTGGGAATTGGAGCCGGCATCGGGTTCGGTGATACCGAACGCCATCGTGATCGACCCGTCGGCGAGACCCGGCAGCCACCGCTGCTTCTGCTCGTCGGTGCCGAAACGCGCGATGACGTTGCCGCAGATGGCCGGTGAGACGACGAGCATCAGCAGTCCGGTGCCCGATGCGGCGATCTCCTCCATCACGATGGCGAGCTCGTACATACCGGCACCGCCGCCGCCGTACTCCTCGGGGAGATTGACCCCGATGAAGCCGAGCTTGCCCGCCTCGGCCCACAACTCGTCGGTCTTGCGGCCGGTGCGCGCGCACTCACGGAAGTACTCCTGTCCGTACTTCGCGGCGAGTCCGGCGACCGCCGCGCGCAGCTCGGCGCGTTCGGTGGTCTCCACGAACGGATTGGTGTCCACGGTCATGTCGATGCTCCCTGTCTCGGTCTTCGATGTGGTTCGGCGGCAGACGGTTTCGGCGCCGGTCAGGCCTGGTAGCCGAGCCGTTTGGCGGCCAGTCCGTTGAGGATCTCGGTGGTGCCGCCACCGATTCCGATGATGCGCATGTCGCGGTATTGCCGTTCGACCTCGGTGCCGGTCATGTAACCGAGGCCGCCGTGCAGCTGAACGGCTTTGTTGGCCACCCACTCCCCCGCCTCGACCGCGGTGTTCTTGGCGAAGCACACCTCGGCGATGAGGTCGTCGGTGGAGCTGACCTTCCGTTCGACGAGGGCCCGCGTGTAGGTGCGGGCGATGTCGATGCGGCGTGCCATCTCGATCAGGGTGTCCTGCACCGACTGCCGGGCGATGATGGGTTTGCCGAAGGTCTCACGGTCGCGCGCCCACTGCAGGGTGAGGTCGAGGCAGCGTTGCGCACTGGCGTACGCCTGCACCGCCAGACCGGACCGTTCGGTGACGAAAGCGGTTGCTATCTGCGCGAATCCGGAGTTCTCCGGTCCGACCAGGTTGGTGACCGGCACCCGCGCATCGACGAAGGACAGTTCCGCGGTGTCGGAACTGCGCCACCCCATCTTGTCCAGTTTCCGGGTGACCTCGAAACCGGGTGTGCCCTTTTCGACGACGAGCAGTGAGACGCCCGCGGCTCCCGGCCCTCCGGTGCGGACGGCGACGACGACGAAGTCGGCGCGGACCGCGGAGGTGATGTAGGTCTTGGAACCGTTGACGACGTAGTGGTCCCCGTCGCGCTCGGCCTTCGTCGTCAGGTGGCCGACGTCGCTTCCGCCGCCGGGTTCGGTGATCGCCAGACTTCCGATCTTCTCGCCCGCGAGCGTGGGCCGCACCCACCGGTCGATCTGGTCGGGGTCGCCGGCGGCGATCAGGTGCGGCAGGGCGATGCCGTGGGTGAACAGCGACGCGAAGACGCCACCGGCCGCGCCGGCGTAGTGGAGTTCCTCGCCGAGGATCGTGCTGTCGATCAGATCACCGCCGGAGCCACCCACTTCCTCGGGGACCCCGAGCCCGAACAGACCCAGTTTGGCCGCCTCGATGTGCAGTTCACGGGGGATGGCACCCTCGCGCTCCCAGTCGTCCTGGAACGGGAGGATGTGTTTGTCGACGAATCGGCGCACGGTGGAACGCAGTTCGAGGCGTTCGGGTGTCTCCCAGATCGGACTGGCGATGGGCATCGTGTTCTCCTGTCGGACTGCGTGCGACTGCGTGCTGCTGCGATCGGACGATTCGGCGGCGTCTGGGGGTCGGTGGACGTCAGCGGCGGACGGTGACGACGACGGGCGTCTCAGCTCGCCCGCGGTTCGCGACCAGGCCCGGGCGGACCTGCGAAACACTGTGCGATCCCCGACCATTCGACCGCGTCGGGTCCGATGAGGTCGAGGTCGAGGTCGGTGAGTGCGCGGCGCTGGGTCACCAGGAAGCAGAAGTCGAGTGCCGGCCCGCGCACGCTGTTCGACGCGTCGTCCGGGCCCCAGGTCCAGATCTCGCCCGACGGCGCGGTGAGCGCGTAGTGGAACGGCTCGGCCGGCGGCGTACGGCCGTTGACGATGTAGGCGAAGTCGCGTGTGCGGACACCGATGTGGGCGACGCTGCGGATCCGATCGGTCGGCACGACGGGAACACCGAGGGCGTCGGCGACATCGAGGCCGTGTGCCCATGTCTCCATCAGGCGCGCGGTCGCCATCGACGCCGCGGACATCGGTGGCCCGAACCACGGGATCTTGACGCCGGCCGGTACCTCGCGCAGCGCGTCGGCGAGACGGTCGCGCGCCGCCCGCCACCCGGCCAGGATCTCGTCGGCCGGCGCGGCGGCCCCCGCTTCGGCGGCGTCGTCGACATAGGTCGCCGCACCGCTCGCCGCCTCGGAGAGCAAGGCGCCGAACCGGTCCGGGTCGGTGGCCGCGATCGCCGCCACCTCGTCGGTCCACGCCAGATGCGCGATCTGGTGCGCGATCGTCCACCCCGGCGCCGGCGTCGGGGTGGCCCAGCCCGCATCGTCGAGACCCGCGACGAGCGTGTCGAGCTGCGCGGATTCGGCTTCGAGGTCGGCGACGACGCCGATCACGGCTGCTTGTCCCTCAGGCATGCGATCACCCTCACACACGGCATCAGAAGAATCAAGCGCGCTTGATTGTTTTTGATAAGCAACACCGCCGTTTGAGCCGGCCGAGCCCCACCGCTGGTTTCAGTGTCAGGGTTGTCTAGCCACTTCGGTGGTGGTTGGGTTCTGACCATCAGGCATCTGGCTCTACCGCTGGTTACCGCCCCTGGCTGTATTGGGCTGGTGTTGGCTCATTGT
>NZ_JAFFZF010000021.1:0-93352 GCF_016924115.1 Gordonia sp. BP-119 | reverse complement strand
ACGCACAGCAATGTGTTCAGGTGACTGGTACTAATCGGCCGAGGACTTACCAACAACACCCACAACATCACCAAACCTCAGGTTCGGTTGGTGTTCGCATCCACTATGTACTTCTGAAACAACACACTCCTCCGGGTGGCTTCGCCCCCCCCGGACACCCCCCAACAACACCACGGTGTGACGGGGTGGTGAGAGGTGACAAACAAACACACGCACACTACATGAGCGTGTTGTTTCACAAAGTTACGGCGGCTATAGCGGAGGGGAAACGCCCGGCCCCATTCCGAACCCGGAAGCTAAGCCCTCCAGCGCCAATGGTACTGCACCCTAATCAGTGTGGGAGAGTAGGACACCGCCGAACACAATTTCAGAAAGGCCCCGTATTCGATGATTTCTTTCGTCGGATATGGGGTCTTTCTCGTGCGTCGGTCGCCTGATGCGTCATCGCCGGGCGGCACAACTCAGCAAGGTTCGAGGGCATAGATTGGCAGCTATGAGTGATCGTGATCGTCCGCGCCGCGACGGGCGCGGCCAGCGGGACACACGTGGACAGCGGGATGGCGGTCGAGGTGGCCGGAATGATCGTCCGGGGCGTGACCGCGGATCTGATCGCGGCAGCCGGCAGCCCGGGCCACCGCTACCCGAGGACATCGCGGCGTCGGATCTCGATCCCGAGGTGCGCCGTGATCTGCTGACGCTCGACAAGGCCAACGCCGAGATCGTCGCGCGGCACCTGGTGATGGTGTCGCGCATCCTGCTCGAGGATCCCGTCCAGGCGCTGGAACATGCACGTGCCGCTCGCGCTCGCGCTTCCCGGGTCGGCGTCGTTCGCGAGACCGTCGGCATCGCTGCCTACAACGCGGGCGAGTGGCAGGAGTCGGCGACCGAACTGCGCGCAGCCAAGCGCATCACCGGCAACCCGGCCCTGTTGCCGCTCATCGCCGACTGCGAACGCGGACTCGGGCGCCCTGAGCGTGCCGTCGAGATCGCGCGCGGTGACGAGGGACGGTCACTGACCGGCGACGATGCCACCGAGATGCGGATCGTCGAAGCCGGTGCCCGCATGGACCTCGGTGAACCGGAGAAAGCGGTCGTCACGCTGCAGGCCGAGAACCTCAAGCCCGGGCAGATCGGTACCGGACCGGCCCGTCTCTTCTACGCCTATGCGTCTGCCCTGGAAGCTGCCGGTCGTCGCGACGACGCGATCACCTGGTTCATGAACGCGGCGGCCGCCGACGTCGACGACGTCACGGATGCCGAGTTCCGGTTGACCGAGCTGGCCAACGACGACCAGCCGTCCGAGAGTGTGGGAGTGAACGGCGCTGCGCCAGGCGAGCTCGACAGCCCGCTGTCGGTGCCGGCTGTCGAGCGGGACATCGACTCCGATGCGGACCCGATCCCGCCCGCCTCGGCGCCTGCGCCCGATGTCACTCCCGCAATCGATTCACCTGCTGCGTCCGGTGCCATCGAGAACGACACCATCGAGAAGGACACCATCGAAGCCGTTCCGGGTACGGCCGACCTGTCGCAGACCTCGGATTCGGTGGCGCTTTCCGCCGTTGCTGAGGAAGGGAGCGATCCCGGCGATGACGTGATCGCCGAGTCGACCATCGTGGAAGGGGTGCCCAATCCCCTCGCCACCCTGGACGAGTCGTCGGAAACCGAGTCCGTGGCCGAAACCACCACCGCCTCGCCGTCCGACTCCGTGACCCTCGTCGATCGTCACGACGCACTACTCCTCGACCTGGACGGCACCGTGTTCGCCGGGCACCACGCGCTGCCGAATGCGCTGGATGCCCTCGCCCGGCTGAACATCCCGCGGTTCTTCGTGACCAACAACGCGAGCCGGCGGCCGTCGGAGGTGGCCGAGCACCTGCGTGAGCTGGGGTTCGAGGCGACCGACGACCTTGTCGTCACGAGTGCACAGTCGGGCGCGCGGCTGCTGTCCGAACATCTCGAGCCGGGTTCACGTGCATTGGTGATCGGTACCGACGGACTCGCGCAGGAAGTCCGCGAGGTCGGTGTCGGGGTGACGCGTAGTGCCGACGACCGACCGGCCGCGGTGATCCAGGGACACTCGCCGGACACCGGTTGGGCGCAACTGTCGGAGGCGGCGCTCGCGATCCGGGCCGGCGCGCTGTGGATCGCGACGAACATCGACGCCACCCTGCCGTCCGAACGGGGCCTGCTCGTGGGGAACGGTTCGATGGTCGCCGCGCTGCGCAACGCGACGGGCAAGGACCCCATGGTGGCCGGCAAGCCCGCCGCACCGTTGATGGCCGACGCGATCGCGCGTGCTCGGGCGAGTGCGCCGCTCGTGGTCGGGGACCGGCTGGACACCGACATCGAGGGCGGCCATGCCGTCGGTATCGAGAGCGCCCTGGTACTGACCGGTGTGAGCACGGTGGACGATCTGCTGTCGGCGCCCCCGGAGCAGCGACCCACCTACGTTCTCGACGACCTCGCCGGCCTGTTCGTCGACATCGACGCTGTGCGGGTGTCCGACCAGCCCGGTTGGGACATCACCGTCGAGGGTTCGACCGTGCGGGTCGCCGGTTCCGGCGCGGACGCGGGACTGGTGCCCGCGCTCGCCGCCGCCACCTGGGCCGCAGTCGATGCGGGGTCCGCGGATCCGGACGAATTGCGGGTGATCGCGGAGGGAGCCGCGAGGACCAAGCTCGAGTCCCTCGGTGTCACAGTCGTCGGCTAGCGTGGTCCACGATGACTCACCCGACCGCCTCCCCGGCTGACCCAGGACCGTCCCGGCCCACGCCGGGAGCGATGCCGCGTCGGCAGTTCGACCCCGTCGCCGACGCATTCGCCACCGCCGATGGGGTCGGGGAGCTGCCCGACGTGGAGGCCGAGGTCACCGAGATGCTCGCGCAGGTCGACGAGATCCGTGAATCGGCGGGTGACGCCTTCTCGCTGGCGGCGCTCGAACGTCAGGCGGCGCTTCTCGAGCAGGCCCATGACACGCTCACCGCGGCCCTCGACGCCGTGGACCGACGATGAGACCGGCCTCGGTGCGGAAACCGGAGTCGTCCACGAGGGAGCGGTTCTGACCATGGTCGCCAGAGCACGACTCGATGCCGAACTCGTCCGCCGAGGTCTCGCCCGATCGCGCGAACAGGCGCGTGAGCTCGTCGATGCCGGGTCGGTCCGGGTCAACGGGACCATCGCGTCGAAGGCGGCCACCGGGGTCACCCGGGACACCCCGATCGTCGTCGACGAGGGTCCGCGAGACGACTGGGCGTCACGAGGCGCGCACAAGCTCCTCGGTGCGCTCGAGGCGTTCGAGCCGGGTGGCCTGACGGTGGAGGGGCGTCGGTGCCTCGACGCCGGCGCATCGACCGGGGGATTCACCGATGTACTGCTGCGCCGCGGGGCCCGCGAGGTGGTCGCCGCGGACGTCGGATACGGACAACTGATCTGGCGGTTGCAGAACGACGAGCGCGTCGTGGTCCACGACCGGACCAACGTCCGGCACCTCGAGCCCGGGTCCATCGGCGGCCCGGTCGACGTCGTGGTCGCCGACCTGTCGTTCATCTCGCTGGGCCTGGTGCTGCCCGCGCTGGCCCGTTGCTGCGCGCCGGGCGCCGACCTGCTGCCCATGGTCAAACCGCAGTTCGAGGTCGGCAAGGACCGGGTGGGGTCGGGCGGCGTGGTCCGCGATCCCGCGCTACGCGCCGAGGCGGTACTCGGGGTGGCGACCGAGGCCGCCGCGCACGGACTGCGGACGCGCGGCGTGGTGGCGAGCCCGCTGCCCGGGCCGTCGGGGAACGTCGAGTACTTCCTGTGGTTGCACAACGAGCTCGCCGACCGGACGGGCGAGGAGTCGGGGTGGAGCGATAGGGTCGACCGGGCGGACTCGACCGACGCGGATCGCCTCCTCGGGTCCGCGGACGAACTCCGGGACATGATCGAACAGGCGGTCGCCGCGGGACCGCGCTGACCGCTGGGCCCGCGTCTCCGTACCGACACCGCACTTGTCCCAGACCGCACTTCGATGGAGGGGATCACCAGTGACCGACGATCCGGCACCGGACCACACCGGTGCCCGCGAGTTCTTGGTGGTCGCCCACACCGGACGCGAGAACGTGCTCGAGACCATCGAGGCGATCGCGCGCCACTGCGCGGCCGCCGACGTCGCGCTGCGCGTGGTCGACCACGACACCCTCGACCGCGACGCCCCCGATCACGATGTGCTGTACCGGAACAACGAGGGCGAGTCGCCCCGTCCCCGCAACGTACCGGTCGACCCTGAATACCTGCGTTCGCTCGGCGCGGTCGTCGAGGTCACGACGGCCGAGTCCGCGACGGCAGAGGGCTGCGAACTCGTCATCGTCCTGGGCGGTGACGGCACCTTCCTCCGGGCCGCCGAGCTGGCCTATCCCGCCGAGGTCCCGGTCCTGGGTATCAATCTCGGACACATCGGCTTCCTCGCCGAGGCCGAGGCGCATCGCGTCGACGAGGTCATGACCCAGCTGATCGCCCGGGACTACCGCATCGAACCGCGGATGACCCTCGACATCGCCATCGTGGACCCGGCCGACCCGGATCCGCCGACCGCGTGCAGCTGGGCGCTCAACGAGGTCGCGGTCCTGAACACGAGCAACAACGGTGTCCTCGAGCTCGTGACCGAGGTCGACGGCCGGCCGGTCTCGGCCTTCGGCGCCGACGGAGTGCTGGTGTCGACACCGACCGGATCGACGGCCTACGCGTTCTCCGCCGGCGGGCCGGTGATGTGGCCCGACCTCGAGGCCATCCTGGTCGTGCCGAACAACGCCCACGCCCTGTTCGCCCGGCCGATGGTGACGAGTCCGCGATCGCGGATCGCGGTGGAGGTGGACAAGAACGGGCGGTCCGCGCTGGCGCTGTGCGACGGCCGACGCGCACTCGACGTGCCCGCGGGAGCCCGCGTCGAGGTGGTGCGCAGCGAACGGTCGGTGCGTTGGATCCGGATCGATTCCGACCCCTTCGCCGACCGACTGGTCACCAAGTTCGCCCTCCCGGTCACGGGATGGCGAGGGAGGCAGGCATAGTCGTGCTCGAAGAGATCTCGATCACCGGTCTCGGTGTCATCGAGGAGGCGCAGGCGCGCTTCCATCCGGGATTCACGGTGCTCACCGGCGAGACCGGAGCGGGCAAGACGATGATCGTCACCAGCCTGCACCTGCTGTCCGGTGCCCGCGCCGACGCGACGCGCGTCCGGACCGGCAGCCCCAAGGCAGTCGTCGAGGGCCGGTTCCGGCTCGCGAACAACGGCGGAGCGCACCGGGATCCGGTCGTCGCCGACATCCTGGACTCCACCGGAGCCGAACTCGACGACGACGACACCGTCATCGCGGTCCGGTCGGTCAGCGCCGACGGACGATCCCGCGCCCATCTGGGCGGCCGGTCCGTCCCGGTGGGCGTCATGGGCCAACTCACCACGGCGGTCCTGGCCATCCACGGCCAGAACGACCAGTTGCGGCTCCTCCGACCTGAACACCAGCGCGCGGCACTCGACACCTTCGCCGGCCCGAAGGCGGCTGCGGCGCTGGACTCGTACCGGAAGGCACGAACGGCCTGGGTCGAGGTCCTCGACGAACTCGACGCCCGGCGCGCCAACTACCGCGAACTCGCGCAGGAAGCCGACCGGCTGCGGTTCGGCATCGACGAGATCGCCGCCGTCGATCCGGTGCCCGGCGAGGACGAGGAGCTGACCGCGACGATCCGCCGGCTCTCCGACCTGGAGTCCATCCGTGGTGCCGCCGACCAGGCGCACGCCATCGTCGCCGGGGACTCGGGATCATCGGTCATCGAAGGACTCGGAACGGTGCGCACGCTGCTGGAGACCGCGGCCGACGTCACGCTGCGTGATCTCGTACCGCGCGTCGCCGAGGCGCTCACCGTCATCACCGATGTCGGCGCCGAACTGACCGCCTTCACGTCGGGCCTACCCGCCGACGCCGAGGAGCTCGACAAGCTGCTCGCCCGTCAGGCCGAGCTGAAGACGCTCGTCCGCAAGTACGCGCCGGATGTCGACGGAGTGATCGACTGGCGCCACAAGGCCGAGGCCCGGCTCGCGGAGATCGAGGACCCACGGGCCTCCATCGAGGAGCTCGAGGTCGCCGCGACCGCGGCCCGGGACAAGGTGCAGGCCGCGGCGGACAAGTTGCACACGCTGCGGTCGAAGGCCGCGAAGTCGATGGCCGACAAGGTGTCTCGCGAGCTCAAGGGGCTGGCGATGGGGGACTCGGCGCTGGCGGTCGCGGTCAACCCGGACGCGGCGACGTCCGACGACCGGCTGACCGTCACCGTCGCGGGCACTGCCGCGCACGCCGGCGCCGACGGCGCGGACAAGGTCGAGTTCGCACTTCTCGCCCATCCCGGCGCCACGCCGCTGCCCATCGCCAAATCGGCGTCGGGCGGCGAACTGTCGAGGGTCATGCTCGCCCTCGAAGTCGTCCTCGCCGCACCCACCTCGGGATCGGTGATGGTCTTCGACGAGGTCGACGCCGGGGTCGGTGGTCGCGCGGCCGTGGAGATCGGGAAGCGGTTGTCGAGGCTGGCACGAGCACACCAGGTGATCGTGGTGACCCACCTCCCTCAGGTCGCGGCGTTCGCCGACAACCACCTGGTCATCGGCAAGAGCAAGAAGGGGGCGCTCGTCACCAGCAGTGTGCGCACGCTCGATCGCAGCGAGCGAGTGGCGGAGTTGGCCCGCATGCTCGCGGGCCTGGGGGAGTCCGACACCGGGCGCGCCCATGCCGAAGAACTGCTGGCCACCGCGGAGGCGGAGCGCGCCGCCGACTGAGCACCGCGGACGGTGAAACACATGATGCGTGTGTGACAAAAGTTGCTGCTGTTACGGCGCGCCTCCCCGGCTGAGGCGTGCCTTCGGCCGATCATGGCCGTCATGAAGATGCCTGCACTGCTCGCGCGTAACACCGAAGAACTGCCTGGCGTGACCGGTATCGCCAGAATCGACAAGAACACGAAACGGCTGCTCAACCGCGTCGGGCCGGGCGACATCGCCATCCTCGACGAGGTCGACCTCGACCGGGTGACCGCCGACGCGCTCGTCGAGGCCAACGTCGTGGCCGTGGTCAACGCCTCGCGGTCGATCACCGGCCGCTACCCCAACCTCGGACCCGAGGTCCTGGTGGCCTCTGGCATCGTGCTGCTCGACGATGTGGGTCCGGAGATCTTCAAGCGGGTCAAGGACGGTGCCAAGGTGCGGGTCCACAACGACCGGCTCCTCGTCGGCGAACGGCGACTCGCCCTCGGTACCGAACTCGAGGAGCGCGACATCGCCGACATCATGATCGGTGCCAAGGCGGGCCTCGTCGACCATCTCGAGGCGTTCTCGGGCAACACGATCGAGTTCATCCGCAGCGAGTCGCCGCTGCTGATCGACGGGGTCGGTGTGCCGGAGATCGACGTCGACGTCGCAGGCCGTCACGTCGTCATCGTCGGCGAAGGTGCCGACCGTGCTGCCGACCTCCGCTCGCTGAAGCCGTTCATCAAGGAGTACCAGCCCGTCATGGTGGGCGTCGGGGCCGGTGCGGACACGCTGATGAAGGCCGGGTACAAGCCGTCGATCATCGTCGGCGACCCCGAGACCATGAAGACTCCGACGCTGAAATCCGGTGCACAGCTGGTGCTTCCGGCCGACACCGACGGACATGCGACCGGGCTCGAACGCATTCAGGACCTCGGCATCGGGGCCACCACGTTCCCGGCCGCCGGGTCGGCCGGCGACCTCGCGTTGCTGCTCACCGACTACCACGGCGCCGACCTGATCGTCACCGTCGGCTACCCGGGATCGCTCGACGACTTCTTCGACCGGTCGCGCCGGGAGAGCAATCCGTCGATGTTCCTGACCCGACTGAAGGTGGGCCAGAAGCTCGTCGACGCGAAGGCGGTCGCCACGCTCTACCGCAGCCGGGTGTCAGGCGCCGCCATCGCGTGTGTCGTCCTCGCGGCACTCGTCGCCGTCATCGCCGCCGTGCTGCTGTCGAACGCGGGCACCGACATCACCGACTGGATCGTCGTGCAGTGGAATGCGCTGCTCGACTGGGCTCGAGAGGTCTGGAACCGGTAGCCGATGATCTCGCTACGACAGCATGCGATCTCGCTGGTCGCGGTCTTCCTCGCGCTCGCCCTGGGATTGTTCCTGGGGTCGGGATTCGTCGGGGACCGCGTCAACTCGATGACCGGCACGAGCCGTGACCGCATCGGCGACCTGGAGAGCGAGCGCGATGATCTCAACGCAAAGCTCAACGCCTCCAACAGCTTCGACCTCGCCATCACGCCCCGGCTGATCGCGAACAAGCTCAAGGGGCAGTCCGTGCTGGTGGTCACCGCACCGAACGCGGCGGATGCCGATGTCGATGCGGTGAAAGAATCGATCTCGGGTGCCGGTGCCCGCTTCGGCGGACAGATCGGTTTGACCGACGCACTGCTCGCCGACGGCAAGTCCGAGGAGCTGCGGACGATCGTCGACCAGACTATTCCGCCGGGCACGATGCTGCGCGCGGAACTGACCGATTCCGGGGGCCGGGTCGGGGACCTGCTCGGGGCCCTCGTGCTGTCGAACGAGACAGCACGGCCGGCGTCGTCCGGGGACCGTCGGACCGGTCTGGCGACACTGCGCGACGGTGGGTTCATCGACTACGCCGACAACGCGATCACCCCGACCGATCTGGTGGTGGTGGTGACCGGTGACGAGTTCGGTCCGGACTCCGGTGCCCAGGGCACGCTGGTCGGCCGCCTGGCCGCCACGCTGTCGGCACGCGGGGTCGGCGGGGTACTGGTCGGACGCACCGGTTCCGCGGCGGGCGGGTCGCCGATCGCCATCGTCCGCTCGGATCCGTCGCTGGCCAACGCGGTCTCGACCGTCGACAACATCGACCAGCCGACGGGTCTCATCACGACGATCCTCGCCCTGGCCGCCGAGGCCGACGGGACGACCGGCTCCTACGGCACCGGCCCGGGCGCGACCGCGATCACCGTCGGTGCCGACGGACGACCGGCCGCCTGAGATCGAGTCCGCCACCGCACGCGAGCACCGCCACACCCGTCGACGGTGTGGCGGTGCGGCGTCGGGCGTCGGTGGTGTTACCCTGGAGTCCCGTAGGTAATCAGGGCATCGGCCCCGATTCGGCCGACGGGAGACACTTCTTTTGCGACCACTTCGCCATGTACACGACACCAAGCACATCTTTGTGACCGGTGGCGTCGCCTCTTCGCTGGGCAAGGGCCTGACGGCCTCCAGCCTGGGTCAGCTTCTCACCTCGCGGGGCCTCCGGGTCACCATGCAGAAGCTCGATCCGTATCTGAACGTCGATCCGGGCACCATGAATCCGTTCCAGCACGGTGAGGTGTTCGTGACCGAGGACGGCGCCGAGACCGATCTCGACGTCGGACATTACGAGCGTTTCCTCGACCGCAATCTCTCGCAGTCGGCGAATGTGACCACTGGACAGGTGTATTCGTCGGTCATCGCCAAGGAACGCCGCGGCGAGTACCTCGGTGAAACCGTTCAGGTCATCCCGCACATCACCGACGAGCTCAAGTCGCGCGTGCTGGCCATGGCCGAACCCGACGCCGACGGTGAGGTGCCCGATGTGGTCATCACCGAGATCGGTGGCACGGTCGGCGACATCGAGTCGCTGCCGTTCATCGAGGCCGCGCGCCAGGTGCGCCACGACGTCGGCCGCGACAATGTCTTCTTCCTGCACGTCTCGCTCGTGCCCTACCTCGCGCCGTCGGGGGAGCTCAAGACCAAGCCGACCCAGCACTCGGTCGCCGCGCTGCGCAACGTCGGCATCCAGCCCGACGCGCTGATCCTGCGCTGCGACCGCGACGTGCCCGAAGGGCTCAAGAAGAAGATCGCGCTCATGTGCGACGTCGAACTCGACGGCGTGATCTCCACCCCCGACGCCCCGTCGATCTACGACATCCCGAAGGTGCTCCACAGCGAGCATCTCGACGCCTACGTGGTCCGCAAGCTCGGTCTGCCGTTCCGCGACGTCGACTGGACGGTGTGGGGCGAGCTCCTGCGCCGCGTGCACGAGCCGCGCGAGACCGTCCGCGTCGCGCTGGTCGGCAAGTACGTCGATCTCCCCGACGCCTACCTGTCGGTGACCGAGGCCATCCGCGCCGGCGGCTTCGCCTGGAAGGCGCGCACCGAGATCAAGTGGGTGCCGTCGGATGAGTGCGCCACCCAAGCCGGCGCGCAGGCCGCCCTCGGCGACGTCGACGCGATCCTGATCCCCGGCGGCTTCGGCATCCGCGGCATCGAGGGCAAGGTCGGTGCCATCTCGTACGCACGGCGGCGCGGGATCCCGCTGCTGGGCTTGTGCCTCGGGCTGCAATGTGTGGTCATCGAGGCGGCGCGCTCGGTCGGCCTCGACGAGGCCAGCTCGACCGAGTTCGACCCCGAAACCCCGCACCCGGTGATCTCGACGATGGCCGATCAGGCCGACGCGGTGGCCGGCGACGCCGACCTGGGCGGCACCATGCGACTCGGTGCCTACGACGCCGTGCTGAAGGCCGGGTCCGTCGTCGCCGAGGCCTACGGGACGCGGGAGGTGTCCGAACGTCACCGTCATCGCTTCGAGGTCAACAACGCCTACCGCGACAAGATCGCCGACTCCGGGCTCGTGTTCTCGGGTACCTCGCCCGATGGGCACCTCGTCGAATTCGTCGAGTACCCCAAGTCGGTGCACCCGTATCTGGTTGCCACGCAAGCACACCCGGAGCTCAAGAGCCGGCCGACCCGCCCGCATCCGCTGTTCCGGTCGTTCATCGAGGCGGCCCTGAAGTACAAGGCGGCCGAACGTCTTCCGGTCGACCTCGGCGACGACTACGAGTCGAACGACGCTCCCGCGGACGCGGTGGCCGCCGTCAACGCGGTCACGGTGGAACCGGTCGCCGGGCTGGGCGAGGCAGTCCTCGACGACCCTGCCGGCAGGGACTGACCGCGTTGGGCCACGACTTCGAGGTCAAGGACAGCCGCACCGTCTACGACGGCGCGATCATCACCCTCCGGGTCGACGACGTCGAGATGCCGGGCGGGCGCGTCGCCGAGCGGGAGGTCGTCGAACACTTCGGGGCCGTCGCGATCCTGGCGCGCGACGACGCCGGCCGGGTGGCGATGGTGCGGCAGTACCGTCACCCCATCGGCCGACGCCTGCTCGAGTTGCCCGCCGGGTTGCTCGACCAGGCCGACGAAGAACCCCTGGCCGCCGCCCAGCGCGAGCTGGCCGAAGAGGCCGACCTCGCCGCCGACTCGTGGCACGTCCTGGTCGACCTCGCGCTGTCACCCGGCTTCACCGACGAGGCGCTGCGGTTGTATCTCGCCGAGGGGCTGCACCATCTCGACGCGGCCGAACGCGTCGACGAAGAAGCCGACATGTCGATCGAGTGGGTGCCGCTCGACGACGCCGTCGCGAAGGTGTTGTCGGGGGAGATCGTCAACGCGACGAGCGTGGCCGGCATCCTGGCCGCGGCCGCAGCCGGCGGGTCGACGGCCGGCCTCCGCGGCGTCGACGCCCCGTGGCCGGACGAGCCGACCGCGTTACGGAACCGACGTGCCGACGATCGGGGCCGCCGGTCGTGACCCTGGCCGCCGACATCGCGCGCTACCTCGATCACCTGACGGTGGAGCGGGGTGCGGCGGCCAACACGGTGTCGTCCTACCGGCGCGATCTCGAGAGGTACCGCGGGTATCTCGACCGGCGGGGGATCCCGTCACTCGACGCCGTGACCGAAGAGGACATCCGCGAGTTCCTCGTCGAACTCCGTCGCGGTGACGCCGAGGCGGGCTTCGCCCCGCTCGCCGACAGTTCGATCGCGCGAACTCTCGTCGCCACCAGGCGTTTTCACAAGTTCGCGGTGGATGAGGGGATCGTGCCGACCGACGTCGCGCACGAGGTCCGGCCGCCGCGCGCGGCGCGGCGCCTGCCGAAATCCCTGCCGGTCGACGAGGTGCTCGCCATTCTCGATTCGGCCGGCGTCGAGGACCATCCGCGCGGGTTGCGGGACCGCGCTTTGCTGGAATTCCTCTACAGCTGCGGGGCGCGGATCTCCGAGGCCACCTCCCTCGATCTCGACGATCTCGATCTCGACGACATGCGCGCGGTTCGCCTCCGGGGCAAGGGCGGGAAAGAGCGTCTCGTGCCGCTCGGCGGGCCCGCCGTCCAGGCACTCGAGGCGTACCTCGTCCGCGGGCGACCCGCGCTGGTGTCACGGGCGACGCCCGCGGTGTTCCTGAACGCGCGCGGCGGGCGGCTCTCGCGGCAGAGCGCGTGGCAGGTGCTCGTCACCGCGGCCGAGCGCGCCGGCCTCGACAAGGCGGTCTCGCCGCACACCCTCCGGCACAGCTTCGCGACCCATCTGCTCGACGGCGGCGCCGACGTCCGCGTCGTCCAGGAACTGCTGGGCCATGCCTCGGTCACCACCACGCAGGTGTACACGCTCGTGACGGTCAACACGATGCGGGAGGTCTATGCCGTCGCCCATCCGAGGGCGCGTTGACCCCGCGGATCCCCCGGGCGCGCCGACGCCGGGATGACCGGGGAGATGTCCTAGGCTGATACGAGGCTCGGCCGTGGACGGACAGGACGACTGAACCACCGAGAAGCGGCATCGAACAGCGAAGGGAGCGGCGGACACGTGACCACTCCGAGCGCACCCCTGTCTGGCGCCCGTCCGGGAGGGTCTGGCGCCCGTCCGGGAGATCAGTACAGCATCCAGGTGTCGCCCGGAAACGACACCGAAGAGGCCGAGCACGATGCCGACGAGATCGGCCCCACCGGGCGGCCGTATCGCGACGTGCCCCAGCCCGCTCCGCTGGACCGTCACGGACCTGCCACGGTGATCGCGGTCTGCAATCAGAAGGGCGGCGTCGGCAAGACGACGTCGACCATCAATCTCGGTGCGGCGCTTGCCGAATACGGTCGTCGGGTCCTGCTCGTCGACCTCGACCCGCAGGGTGCGCTGTCCGCGGGACTCGGTGTGCCGCATCACGAGCTGGAACAGACCGTCTACAACCTGCTCGTGCCGCCGCAGGTGGCGACCGACGAGGTCCTGATGCGGACCCGCGTCGATGGTCTCGACCTGCTGCCCAGCAACATCGACCTGTCGGCCGCGGAGATTCAGCTGGTGACCGAGGTGGGTCGCGAGCAGTCGCTCGGCCGGGCACTGCATCCCGTGCTCGACCGCTACGACGTCGTCCTCATCGACTGCCAGCCGTCGCTGGGTCTGCTCACCGTCAACGCGCTGGCCTGCGCCGACACCGTGCTCATTCCGATGGAGTGCGAGTACTTCAGCCTGCGCGGGCTGGCCCTGCTCACCGACACGATCAACAAGGTGCGCGACCGGCTCAACCCGCGCCTGGACCTCGGCGGCATCCTGGTGACGATGTTCGACGCCCGCACGCTGCATTCCCGTGAGGTGATGGCCCGCGTCGTCGAGGTGTTCGGTGACGCGGTCTACGACACCGTCATCGCCCGCACCGTCCGGTTCCCGGAGACCAGCGTCGCCGGGGAACCGATCACTTCGTGGGCGCCGCGGTCGGCCGGCGCGAAGGCGTACCGGGCGCTCGCACGCGAGGTGATCGCCCGCAACGTCACGCCCGCATGACGACCGGCGCCGACCAGGCAGTCACCGAACCCGCCGTCCCCGAACCCGCCCTATCCGAACCCGGCGCGTCCGATTCGGTTGTTCCCGAAGGTGCTTCGAGCTCGGCGGAAGCGTCGTCCGAGGTCGGTGTCGAGGAGTCCGGTTTCCGGGTCAAGCTGCGCAACTTCGAGGGTCCGTTCGACCTGTTGCTGAACCTGATCTCGCAGCACCGCCTCGATGTGACCGAGGTGGCGCTGCACGAGGTGACCGACGACTTCATCGCCTACACCCGCGAACTCGGCCCGGAGATGGGGCTCGACCAGACGACCGAATTCCTCGTCGTCGCGGCGACGCTGCTGGATCTCAAGGCGGCTCGCCTGCTGCCCTCCGGCGAGGTCGATGATCCGGAGGACCTCGCACTCCTCGAAGCCCGGGACCTGTTGTTCGCGCGGTTGCTGCAATACCGCGCCTACAAGCAGGTCGCCGCCCTGTTCGGCGAACTCGAGGCCGCCGCGCTGCAGCGCTACCCACGCGCGGTGTCGCTGGAGAAGCGCTTCGAGGATCTGCTGCCGGAGGTCACCCTCGGTGTCGACGCCGACGGCTTCGCGCAGGTCGCCGCGGCGGGGCTGACGCCGCGTCCGGTGCCCACCGTCGGCCTCGACCATCTGCATGACGTCCAGAAGGTGTCGGTTCCGGGCCAGGCACGTCGGATGGCATCTCTGCTCAGTGCCGCACCGGGCACATGGCTGACCTTCGGCGAGCTGACCGCGGACTGCGAGAACGTGCTGGAGATCGTCGGTAGCTTCCTCGGCCTGCTCGAGTTGTTCCGGGAGCAGGCCATCACCTTCGAACAACCCGAGGCACTCGGCGATCTCGCGGTGATGTGGACGGGGGAGCGCGGTGCCGACGACCTGCGCATCGACAAGGCAGAGGACTACGGATGACTGATCACGCTCCTGAGGTCGACCACCACGACCCGACCGGCGCAGCCGAGGGAGAGGACCCGGGACCGGCCGAACCCGTGCAGACCGCTCTGCACGGGGAAGGGGAGGAGTACCTCGACGACGCGCGCCTCCGCTTCGCTCTGGAGGCGGTGCTGCTCGTCGTGGACACACCGGTCACCACCGAAGAACTCGCGAACGCCGTCGACCAGGATCGGACGCGGGTCCGGGAGACGCTGAACGCCATGTCGTCGGAGCTCACGGCGTCGGGCAGCGGCATCGATCTGCGCTTCGCCGGCGACGGCTGGCGTTACTACACCCGTGCGGAGTACGCCCCCTACGTGGAGCGGCTGCTGCTCGACGGCGCGCGGTCGAAGCTCACGCGGGCGGCGCTCGAGACGCTGGCGGTCATCGCCTACCGGCAACCGGTCACCCGGGCACGGGTGAGCGCCATCCGCGGCGTCAACGTCGACGGCGTGATCCGCACCCTCGTCGCTCGCGGACTGATCAACGAGGTCGGCAGCGAACCGACCACGAACGCGACGACCTATGCCACCACCGAACTCTTCCTGGAACGGCTCGGGCTGGCGTCACTGTCGGAACTGCCCGATCTGGCGCCCCTGCTGCCCGACGTCGACCTGATCGACGACCTCGACGAGGAGCTGCTGTCGGATCCCCGATTCGCCAAACTGTCCTCCCAACCGTCAGACTCGAATGAACTGATCATCGACGGTGGCACCACCACCGACTCACAGGACTGAGAGAACATGGCATCCGCTGGCCGAGATGGCTCACCGGGAAAACGCCGCAAGGGCGCGCCCGCACAACAGCCGCGAACCAAGAAGACCCACCGCAAGGGGTCGTCGAAGCCGAACGCCGAAGTGGGCCGGATCCGGCTGAACAACGCCCGACCGGCGCGGCACCAGACACCTGAGCACGGCGAGGGTGCCGGCGCCAACTACGTCGAAGACGGCGTCCGCCTGCAGAAGGTGCTCGCCCAGGCGGGAGTGGCCTCGCGTCGCGGCGCCGAGGAACTGATCGCGGCGGGTCGTGTCGAGGTCGACGGGGAGATCGTCACCGAGCAGGGTCTGCGCATCGACCCGGACACCGCGATCATCCGCGTCGACGGTGCCCGCGTCATCATGGACGAGACCCGTCAGTACCTGGCGTTCAACAAGCCGAAGGGCTGGCAGTCGACCATGTCCGACGACCAGGGCCGTCCCTGCGTCGGCGATGTGGTCGCCGAGCGCGTCATGGCCGGTCAGCGTCTGTTCCACGTCGGCCGCCTCGACGCCGACACCGAGGGTCTGCTGCTGCTGACCAACGACGGTGAACTCGCGCACCGGTTGATGCACCCGTCCTTCGAGGTGCCCAAGACCTACCTCGCCACGCTCAAGGGCGAGGTGCCCCGCGGGATCGGACGTCGCATGCGCGAGGGCGTCGAACTCGACGACGGCCCGGTGACGGTCGACAAGTTCACCGTGATCGAGGTCCACGAGGGCCAGTCGCTGGTGCGGATCACCCTCCACGAGGGTCGCAACCGCGTGGTGCGGCGCATGATGGACGAGGTCGGCTTCCCGGTCGTCAAACTGGTTCGCACCCATGTCGGTTCGGTCGCGTTGGGTGAGCAGCGCCCGGGCAGCCTGCGCGTCCTCGGCAACGACGAGGTCGGTGGACTGTACAAGGCGGTCGGCCTGTGAGCGACGGAGCTTCGGAGTCCGCCGGCGGGACCACGCATGTCGTGGCGATCGACGGTCCGGCCGGTACGGGCAAGTCCTCGGTGTCCAAGCTCCTGGCGGCCGAGGTCGGCGCCAGTTATCTCGACACCGGCGCGATGTACCGCGCGGTGACCCTCGCCGTTCTCGATGCCGGTGTCGCGCTGGATGATCCGGCCGGAATCGCCCGCGTGGTCGCCGACGTCGCCATCGAGTTGGTCCCCGATGGGGACGGCGCCAAGGTCTTCCTCGACGGGCGCGACGTCTCCGGGCCGATCCGCACCGACCACGTCACCAGCGCCGTCTCCGCGGTCTCGGCGGTACCCGAGGTGCGCACCAAACTGGTTGCGCTACAACAGCAGAACGCGCAGGGTCGGTTCGTGGTAGTGGAGGGGCGCGACATCGGGACCGTGGTGTTCCCCGACGCCGACGTCAAGATCTTCCTCACCGCGACACCCGAGGCGCGGGCCGAGCGCCGGCACAAGCAGAATCTCGCCGGCGGTCGCGACAGCGACTACGACGCGGTGCTGGCGAGCGTGAACCGGCGCGACCATCTCGACTCGACACGCAAGGTCTCGCCGTTGCGCGCGGCCGACGACGCGACCGTCGTCGACACCAGCGACAAGACCCTCGACGAGGTGCTCGCGGAATTGAGCGGCCTCGTGGCGACCCGGATCGGAGCGGTGGAACGGTGAGTGACGACTACTCGAACGACCTTGCGGCGCTACCCGGCGACGGCACCTGGTCGGACGAATCCGACTGGCAACTGACCGATGTCGGGGGAGCAGACGACGCGTCCGGTGTCGAACACATGCCGGTGGTCGCGATCGTCGGGCGGCCGAACGTCGGCAAGTCGACGCTCGTCAACCGCATCCTGGGGCGTCGTGAAGCCGTGGTCGAGGACATCCCCGGCGTCACCCGGGACCGGGTGTCCTACGCGGCGTCGTGGTCGGGCCGGCGGTTCACCGTCGTCGACACCGGCGGCTGGGAGCCCGACGCGAAGGGCCTGCAGCAGGCCGTCGCCGCGCAGGCCGAGCTGGCGATGCGCACCGCCGACGCGATCGTCGTCGTGGTCGACGCCACGGTCGGCGCGACCGCGACCGACGAGGCCGTCGCACGGGTTCTGCGACGCTCGAAGACCCCGGTCATCCTGTGTGCCAACAAGGTCGACAGCGAGCGACTCGAGTCCGACACCGCATCGCTGTGGTCGCTGGGACTCGGTGAGCCGTATCCGGTGTCGGCCGCACACGGCCGCGGCGCCGGCGATCTGCTCGACATCATCCTGGACAAGCTGCCCGAGACCCCGCGGGAGGCACCGACTCTCGGCGGTCCGCGTCGCGTCGCCCTGGTGGGCAAGCCGAACGTCGGCAAGAGTTCGCTGCTGAACAAGCTCACCGGCACCGAGCGGTCGGTGGTCGACAATGTCGCCGGGACGACCGTCGACCCGGTCGACGAACTCGTCGAACTGGGCGGCAAGACCTGGAATTTCGTCGACACCGCCGGTCTGCGCCGCAAGGTGCGGACCGCGAGCGGCCACGAGTACTACGCGTCGTTGCGGACGCGGTCGGCGCTCGACGCGGCCGAGGTGGCCATCCTGCTGATCGACGCATCGGAACCGATCACCGAACAGGATCTGCGGGTGCTGTCGCTCATCATCGAGAGCGGCCGCGCCCTCGTGATCGCGTTCAACAAATGGGATCTCGTCGACGAGGACCGCCGGTACCAGCTTGACAAGGAGATCGACCGCGAACTGGCCCGCGTGCCATGGGCGCGTCGGGTGAACATCTCGGCGTCGACCGGCCGGGCCGTCCAGAAGCTGGTGCCCGCACTGGAATCCGCGCTCGACTCGTGGGACAAGCGCATCTCGACCGGTCCGCTGAACAACTGGCTCAAGGACGTCATCGCCGCCAACCCGCCGCCGCTGCGCGGGGGCCGGCAGCCGCGCGTGATGTTCGCGACCCAGGCCTCGGTCCGGCCGCCGACCTTCGTGCTGTTCACCACCGGCTTCCTCGAGGCGGGCTACCGCCGGTTCCTTGAGCGGCGCCTGCGCGAGGAGTTCAACTTCGACGGTTCGCCCGTCCGGATCAACGTCCGCGTCCGCGACAAGCGGGAGCAGCGCCGCAAGCGCTGATCACCGTCCGGCGACTCCACCACCGTTGGGCAGGTCCGCCACCGCGCAGGTGGCGGACCTGCCCATCTCCGGTGGACGTGTCGCGCGCCGGTGGCGCACGACACCTGCTGTGAGATACTGCGTCTCGTGCTCATCCTGGCAATCATCGTTTTCGGCATGGTCATCGGCGCCCTGGCGCAGATCCTCCTCGGCGGCAAGAGCCTGCGTACCGTCGATTGGGGTCTCGCCCTGGTGGCCGGCATCGTCGGCTCCTTCGTCGGCGGACTGCTCATCAGCCTGCTCTCGGGCGACGGCCTCGAGCTCCGTCCCAGCGGCATCATCGGCTCGCTCGTCGGCGCCGTTCTGGTGACCGCCGGGTGGATCTTCTTCAAGAAGCGTTCGACCGTCTAGCAGCCGGTGTCAGATGTAGCGCTTCGTGGCGGCAGAAGCAACGGCACACTACATCTGGCCACCGGCCCCGAAATGAGGCCTGACCAGGCGATTGGTTCGGGACCGTGCTCGTCGGCTAGGCTTTACATCGCTCCGCTTCTCCAGGGAGCAACGGGCTGTGGCGCAGTTTGGTAGCGCACTTGACTGGGGGTCAAGTGGTCGCAGGTTCAAATCCTGTCAGCCCGACAGAAAACCCCGGTGAGCGTCGCTCACCGGGGCTTTGTTCTCAGAACCATCGACCGCTCACACGACCAGCGGCACCGCGACGTCGGCGCCGCCCTCCTCGGTGATCCGGGCACCCATCTGCGTGTACGTGGGCGCGGTGATGAACCCACCGGCGAGGAGTGCCTCACCCTGGCGGAACCCGGGCGACTCCGCCAGGAGGTGTTCGGGTACGAAGCCGAAGGTGTCGGCCAGCTCGGCGAGATCGCGTGGGGCGTTCATCCGCATCAGGCACAGGTTGTCGCACTGGGACAGGACATTGGGGTGGATCTTGGTCGGCCGCTGGGTCGACAGCAGCAGCCAGAGGCCGAACTTGCGGCCCTCGGCCGCGATCTGCACGACCCGGTCGATCAGCGCCTGCTCCACCGCGCTGGTGGCCTGCGGTGGGCAGATGTTGTGGGCCTCGTCGATCACGATGAGTATCGGGCGCCGCTCGTCGCGGTGGGCCCAGAGGTGTTCGAGCACACTGAGAGCGGCGACCTTCGGTTCCGCTGGATGGGCGAACCCACCCAGGTCGAGCACGGTCGCCTGGGGTCGCTCGTCGATGACGTCGGTCGCTGCGAGGTCACCCCGCGCCCAGAGTGCCCAGTCGAGGACCTGCAGATTCTCGATACGCTTGGCCAGCCGCTGATGTCCGGGGTCGGCGGAACTGCGCAGCGCATCGAGGTAGGTCGTCTGGTCGGATGTCTCGGTGAGTGTGGCGTCGGCGTGCAGGAGGACGTTGTACTCGTCGGCGTCGGCGATCGGATCCAACTGCAAGACCGCGGCCTTCGCTGCCAGGGGCAGGGTCAGGAACCGTGTCCGCAACTGCGGTCCGTCACGTCGCGTCGAATGCAGGACCCGGATGTCAGAGGCCGCGATCGCGTCCGCGGCGGTGGGGTCGGCGGTGCTGCGTGTCTCGGGCAACCGGGTGAAATCCGCGTTCGGATCGAGGATCAGCAACGGGAGTCGGGTTCGGAGCAGCAGCTGTTCGAGAACCACGCCGAGCGCGTAGGTCTTCCCGGAGCCGCTCTGGCCGCACCAGAAGGTGTGCCGATTGAACTTCTCCGCGGTGAGGAGGACGTCGGTCGTCGCGTTCTCGCGATGGCTTCCCACTGTCAGCTGAACCACGCCCGTACCCTACTGGCACGGGCGGGATTCCATCGGATTACGGAGCGGTCAGCTCCTTGCGGAGAACGAACGCCCGGTCGCCGGTCTCGGGATCGCGCAGCGGGAACCCGTGCCGGGCATAGAAGCGGTGCGCGTCGACGTCGGGTTCGTCGACCTCGATCTCGAATTCCCCGGCGCCCCGTCGCGCCGCCTCGGCCACCGCGGCGGTGAGGACGGCACCACCGAGTCCGCGGCTGCGTTGGCCAGGCGTGGTGTACATCTCGTCGAGCAGGGCGATGCCGCCGTCGACCCAGACGTTTGTCCGGATGGTCACCAGGCCCAGCGAGGTGATCGGGTCGCCGGCCACGATCGCGAAAGTCGAACTGCGCGAGAGTAAATCGGTCAGTCGATCGGCCAGGGCGGCCGGTCCGGGAGACGGTTCGCCGTACTCGCGGTTGAAGGCGTCGAGCAGTTCGGCCATGGTCGCCGCGTCGGCCGGTGTCGCCACTCGCGGGCTGTCGGGCTCGTTCACGGTCACCACCGTAGCCGCCCACCCGACGATCACCGGCGCAGGTCAACCCAGGGCGCCGAACCGGGCGAGTAGCCGGTCGACCGCACTGCAATCCTGCAGGACTCGCCGTCGATCGGGGTCCTCGGCGGACTCGCGCAGCATCGTGGCGCCGTCCGGGATCCGCTCGGCGGCGAGGATGGCCGACCACGCGGCGGTGTCGGTCGCCGTGAACGCGTCGACGCCGTCGCGCAGCGCATGCGCCAGGACGAGCCGGTCGTCCGGGCCGAGCCGGTCGTGGACCATCGCGATCATCTCGCCGGCGACCGAGCCGTGCGCGCGCTCGTCGCGGCGATG
Source organism: Gordonia sp. BP-119 (assembly GCF_016924115.1). Classification (NCBI taxonomy): domain Bacteria; kingdom Bacillati; phylum Actinomycetota; class Actinomycetes; order Mycobacteriales; family Gordoniaceae; genus Gordonia; species Gordonia sp. BP-119. The sequence goes on along the minus strand of NZ_JAFFZF010000021.1, from coordinate 72,346 downwards.
CAGGGCGACGGTGGCTTGGTGAACCGGTTGGATCGTCCGATCCTCGGCGATCAACGTGAGGTAGTCCCCGATGGAGGTCTCGGCGACCGTCGCGTAGGCCAGGGTCGTGAGCGCCGCGGCTCGTGCCGACTCCGCACGTGCGAGCGCAGCCCGATGGCGGCGCACCATCAACGACTCGGGCAGTGTGGCATCCGGGAGCGTCCAGGCACGCCGACGGCGGGTCAGCGCGGACGCGTTCAGATGCATCAGCGTGTGGTACTCCTCGTCGACCATCGACTGGACGACCGCCGCCCTCCCGGCGTCGGAGAACCCGGTGCCGAACGCGTCCCGGAACAGCAATCCGAAACCGGGTGTGACCACGTCTTGTTCGATGTCGACGACATTCTTGTTGTACGCGATCCACCCCCACGCCCGGACCCGGGACCGGCGGTCCTCGTCGAGCCCGTTCCATCCCGGATGTCCGGCGAAGGGGAGCAGTGTCTCGGGATAGTCGACGCAATCGTCGTCGTAGAGATCGTCCATCGTCGGGCCGTCGAGTTCGGGCTCGGTGCGGCGCACCGTGGCCCGCCGCGACCAGCTGCGCACCAGCCCACGGATCACCGCCGTCTCCACCGGGTCGGCGGCGTCGTGGTCGGGCAGCGTGCCGGTCACGACGCCAACCCGGCAAACAGTTGCGCGCACAGCCCGGCATACTCGCTGCCGCGATCGCCCAGCGGCGCTCCGGCCCGGGCGAGCAGCGCCGTGAACTCGTCGGTGTCGCTGTCGCAGGTGGCGGAGACCCGGGACACCGCACGCGCCAACGCATCCCGGGCCGTCGACGCGCACGGGTTCGACGACTGCACGTCCCGGTACACCTCCGGTGTCCCACCGGCGACGCGCGCCAGCATCGCCGCCATCGTCATGAACGGTGGGGTGGCCAGTGTCGCCGCCTCGTCGGCCTCGACGCCGAGATCGGCGAGCGCGACCCCGAACGACAGGATGGTCGCATGGGTGAGGGCCTGTACCGCGGCGCACAGGCGGTCGTGCCGATCGGCGGTGGTGACCCGCACGCGAGCGCCCCACCTCGCCAGATCGTCGATCAGGCGGTCCACGCCGGGTCCGTCGCGATGGACGACCACCGCGATCGCCCGGCCGGGCAGACCGAGGGACGGGGCGAACATCGGGTTCACGCCGACGACCGGGCCTGTTGTGGCGCAACGGCTCTCGTCCGGTCCGCCGACGGCCGCCGCGAACCGGGTCTTCACCGACAGTGTCTCCACCAGCATCGCGGTCGGGCGCATCAGTGATCGCACCGTCCCCAGCGAGGCGACGGCGACATTCTCCGGTACCGCGAGGACCACGATGTCCGCCGCGCGCACCCGCGCGGTCGCCTCTGGGCCGGGGGCACGGATGTCGTCGCCGGAGGTGGCGTCCAGGATGTGTACGAGGTCGCCGCCACTGCGCCACCGGTCGGCGAACATGGATCCCACCGCCCCTGCTCCGCCGGCCACGACCACCGACCGCGCACCGGGGGCGGCCGATCCGATCACGGGCCGCTCTCCTCGGCGACGGACAGGCAGCGTCGCATGGTCAGGGCCTTGACCATCGTCTCCTCGAACTCCTCGTCCGGATCCGATAGCGCGACGATCGCTCCGCCGACCCCGAAGGTCACTTCGGAACCGGTCGCCACCATCGTGCGGATCACGATCGACAGGTCAGCGGTTCCGGTGAGCGAGAAGAAGCCGATCGCCCCCGAGTACACGCCCCGCGGACCCGCCTCGAGTTTGTCGATGATCTCCATCGTGCGGATCTTCGGTGCGCCGGTCATCGAACCGCCGGGAAAGGCCGCCCGGACACAGTCGACCGCCGACACCCCGTTCCGCAGCGTCCCGCGCACGGTCGACACCATTTGATGCACGGGTGCGTAGGTCTCGATGTCGAACAGTGACGGCACATGCACCGACCCCGGGACGCAAACGCGCGACAGGTCGTTACGGACGAGGTCCACGATCATCAGGTTCTCCGACCGGTCCTTCTCGCTCGCCCGTAGCGCGCATCGCAAATGGTGGTCCTCGGTGGGATCGGCCGACCGCGGCCGTGTCCCCTTGATCGGCTTCGACTCGACCGTCCCGTCCGCACCGATCTTCAAGAACCGTTCCGGCGACGCGCTGAGCACCGACATCCCGGCGAACTGCAGAAGGGCGTTGTAGGGCATCGGGCTGATCTCCCGCAGACACGAATACCCGGACACGGGGTCGAGGCTGCGGTGCACGGTCGCCGAGTTCGTCAGACACACCTCGTACGACTCCCCGGACCGGATCTCCGCCAGACAGTCCTCGATGAGCCTGAGGTATGTCTGGCGGTTGTGGCGGAACACGATCGGCACCTCGTGGGGCGCCGGGACCAGCGGGGGAGTCGTCGCCGGAGCGGGCGTGGCGGTTCGCATCTCCCGAATGGTCGACGCCGTCTGGTCCAACCACGTCGCGACATCGGGATCCGGGCTCTCGACCGGTTCCAGTGCGAGCACATACGCACACCCGTGTCCGTGGTCGATCACCACCGCGCGGTCGGCGAACACGAGCGCCGCGTCGGCCTGCTGGGAGGCATGCGCCAGCTGGCCGCCGGTGTCCGCTTTGAGCTCGTAGCCGAGATAGCCGACGTACCCCAGACAGAACGCGAACGGCAGCTCAGGTTGCGCAGCCACCGCACGCGCCCGCAGCTGGGCGTCGAGGTAGTCGAAGAAGGTGCTGCGGACCTCCTCCGCTGTACCGTCCGAATGTTCGACTCGCACAGTCATTTCCGGGACCCGGTAGGTCACATACTCGGCGTGGGGACCCGAGCAGTCTCCCATGACGGAGAAGCGACCGTCGGTCTCCTCGGCCGCCGACCGGTCGAGCCAATAGCTGTTCGGGCCACCGGCGAACAGTCGTTCATAGACGTTGTTCGGGTCCACCACATGGTCCACCCGAACCGATTGGACCCGGTAACCCTCGTGCCGATTCCCCGCCGGTTCACTTCCCGCCGATTCACTCGCCGACGCCTCACTCGCCGGGCGCTCCGTCGTCGCCGACGCCCGACTCGCCCCGGCCGAGACCCCGTGGTGCGCTCGCACCCGTGTGGCCGCCGCGAAGTTGGCCAACAGCTCCCGGCCGTACTCGCTGCAGATCGACTCCGGATGGAACTGCACCCCCCACATCGGCAACACCCGGTGGTGCACCGCCATCAGGACGCCGTCGTCGGACCACGCCTGCTCCTCCAACTCGTCGGGGACATCCACCACCGCCAGCGAGTGGTACCTGACCGCCCGGAACGGGGAGGGCAGTCCCGCGAACAAGCCCCGGCCGTCGTGGTGGACGGTGCTGAGTCGTCCGTGCCGCGGCTCGGGGGCCCGTACCACCGGGCTGCCGAACACATGGCACAGGCCCTGGTGGCCCAGGCACACCCCGAGCACGGGTAGTCCGCTGTCGGTCAGAGCCCGTGCGCTGATCCCGAAGTCGCGGGGGTAGTCCGGACGGCCCGGGCCGGGGGAGACCACCACGTTGTCGAAAGCTGTCAGGTCCACCGACGTCCAGGGCACATCGTTGGCGACGACGACCGGCTCCCGGCGGTTGACCTGGGTCAACAACGCGTACAGGTTGTACGTGAACGAGTCGTAGTTGTCGATCAGCAGTGTGCGCACCGGGTCCACCTCAGTCCGCGCTCGCGACGGCGGACGGGTGTCGGGCGGGGTCACGATCCGGCCCCGCTCGCTGCGACGTCTCGGTCCCGACGATCAGATCCTCGACCCGACAGGTCTCCGAGATCATGAGGTCGTACAGGGCATGCAGGAAATCGGTGGACAGATCGTGATCGATGGCGAATCGGTGGGCGTGTTCGTGTACAGCGCCGACCCGGCGCGGCTGCATCACCGGGATGGCGTGCCGTCGTTTGAGTTCCGCGATGCGTGTGCAGACCTCGATCCGGGCCCGCACGTCTTCGAGTAGACGGTCGTCGATCCCGTCCAATTCCGTTCGCAGGGCTTCCAGTTCGCGTGCGGTGGGGTCGTCTCCACCCTGCGCACGGCTGTTGATGTTCGTCGATCGGGTCATGGCGCGACCACCTAGCAGTGTCCGAAAGTGCGGCCCGCCGACTTGACCCGCCCGACATGCGGCGCCTGCCCCCGTGCGGCATTGCGCCCGGCCCGCGTTCGCGAACCGCATCCCCCGACTCGGTCCATGGTCGCACCGATTATGCGTGTCGCGAGGGGCGTTGACGTCACCAGGTGATCACGATTCGCCAACGACCAGTACGTCAGTGCACGAGATCCGTTGCCGGGGCGGCGGTTCGATTGCGGCAAGTCCGACCTTCCGGGCGTCGTTGCCGAGACCCTTTGCCGCGCTTACTTTCCGGCGTGTCGGAGGTGTCCGTAGAGGGCGGCGCGATAGCCGCGTGTGTAACTCGGTTCCTCGTCGTCGGGGTCGGGCGGGCACGCGAGCGTCGACGACGCCAGTTGTCGCGCCCACGGCGCGGGAAGCGCGCCGAGATCGGCCGCGGCATCGACGAAACCCTGCTGGAACAGGTCCGGATCGAGGTGCTCGTCGAGTTCGGCGTCGAAGATCGGGAACGACGTGGGCAGGCGCGTGACGACGCCGTACTCGGTGACGATGTCGAGTTCGGGGAGGTCGGAGTCGGGATTCTTCAACGGACCGAACGCCTCTCGGCCAGGGTGCGATACAGGGTCGCGCGGCTCACCCCGAGCTCTTGCGCGATCCTGGGTACGGAAACCCCCTGCGCGCGCATCTGTTCGGCGCGCACCACTTGATCGGCGTCGAGCGCCCGCGGCCGGCCGATTGCCGACGTGGACCCACGCAGGGTTCTCGGCGTGGAACGGTCCGACCGTCTCGGCGCGTCGTCGTCGAGTTCGGCCAGCGACGCCAGCACCGCGACGATCATCGCTCCGGTCGGGTCGGCGGTGTCGATTCCCTCGCGGAGCGAGCGCAGTCCGATGCGGCGCCCGGTCATCTGGTTCGCGACCTCCATGACCTCGCGAACGTTCCGGCCGAGGCGGTCGATGCCGACGACCACCGTGGTGTCGCCGGCTCGCGCGTAGTCGAGGAGGGCGGCCATCCCGGGCCGCTGACCCGCGGGCGCGGAGCGATCGGTCGCATCGGTGTAGATCCGCGCGGGGTCCACCCCGGCATCGGTGAGCGCGTCGATCTGGGGCGCGAGTGCGTGGGCGCCGGGGGAGTCGCGTGCGTAACCGAGGGCCATCCCCGACGGCTGTGTTGCGTCTGCTGTCACCGCGACAGCGTATCTCAGAAGTATCGAGACAGACTCAAAAGACGCGCCGGTATTTCGAGACTCTAACCAGAATTGGCGGTCAAAAGTCTTGATAGTCGCAAAAAGAGTCTCGAAAGAGGAGGGATGACTCGGGTGCGGCCGCGTTCGGGGTTCACCCGTTCGCGCCGTTTCACCGCGTTGTGCCGCGCGGGCGTCGCGCCGGCGCTACCGTCGCACCACGGTCGTCGGAGGAGGTACATCCATGGGGCTCGCTCACTCGGACAGTCACTCGACGGAACCGCGCCTCGTCGAGACGCCGACCGGGCCGGTCGAATATGTCGACGTCGGGTCCGGGCCGCCGCTGGTGTTCGTGCACGGGTCCCCGGGTGGCTGCGACCAGGGGGTCCTGATGACGCGCTTCCTGGCCGGGGCGCATCGCGTCATCGCGGTCTCTCGACCGGGCTACCTGGGTACGCCCCTGGGCGGCGACACACGACGTCCGGCCGCGCAGGCGGAACTGGTCAGGGCGGTGCTGGACTCGGTGGGGATCGATCGTTTCGGGCTGATGTGCTGGTCCGGTGGCGGGCCCGTCGCCTACTCGTTGGCGGCTTCCGTACCCGAGCGGGTGTACGCGATCGTCGCGGTCGCCGCGGTCAGCACCCGCTTCGATCCGCGGAGCAGCCTGCGTGGACGACTCGAACTGTCCGAGGAGAAGCTTCTCTTCAGTCGTTTCGGTCAGTGGCTGGCGACCACGGTCGCGTCGAAGGCGCCGTCCACGGCCATCTCGACACTCCTGTCCGGTGAGGGAGACCTGTCGCGTGTACAGATCAGGGCGCTCACCGCGGAGATCATCGCCGATGACGACCAGCGCACGCTGGCGATCGATCTGTTCGACACCGTGTCGGGGTCGCGAAAAGCTGGTTTCGACAATGACTTCGACCAATTTCGCGAACTCGACCTACCGCTCGCGGAGGTGACCGCACCCGTGCTGGCGATACACTCCCGAACCGACGCCGACGTCCCGTTCGATCAGAGTGTCCATGCCGCGCAGACGCTGCCCGATGCTCGCCTCGAAGCCGTCGACGAGGGAACGCACCTGTCGTTGTGGCTCGGCTCGGACGCTCCAAGGCTGCAGTCGCTGGTCGTCGAACATCTGTCCGAGGCGTCGCGCACATGACGCTCGACGCTCGAGGATGCCGGATCACGAACTCACGTCGCGTGCGACATCGGTCCGCTGATGCGACTTCGATCGAGGTCGCGTAGACGGATCGATGTCGCATGCGACATCGATCTCAGGGGTCGGCGTAGTCGGCTGGGCTCCTGATCAGAACAGCGTCGGCGGGAGAGCGCCCTCGAACTCGAGCAGCCAGCGTTTGGTCGCCAGACCCTGACCGTCCGCGCCGCCCGAGTAGCCGCCGAGTCCGTCGCCGGCGACGACGCGATGACACGGGATGATCAACGGCAGGGGATTGATCCCCATGATCGTGCCGACGCCGCGCGCAGAGACCCGCGTGCCGCTCATCGCCGCGAGTTCGCCGTAGGTGACCGTGTCGCCGTGGGCGACCGTCCGGTGCAGCGTCGACAGGACCGCCCGGGCGGCGTCCGACATCCGGTCGAGATCGACAGGCAGGTCGAACTCGGTCAGGTCACCGGCGAAATAGGCGCGGATCTGTCGAATCGCCTCTGCGAGAACGGGATCGATGGTCTCGCCATCGGTCGGTACGTCAGTGGTCACTCGCCAGGCCACGCGTACGACGGCCGATCCATTGCTGTCGACGGCCACGGTGCCGACCGGCGTCGGTACGAGAGCACGGCATGGTGTGGTCATCGGTGAGATCTCACGGTCGAGGTCAGGTCCGGCCACACAGTATCGGAGAGTCACGACACAGACGGCGCTGCGGGGAATACCCGGCCGAGCTGTGGTGTTCCGCCCACCATGAGTGCTAAAGCAGAGTTGAGTCCTGAAGGCTGGGTCCGCGAGCAGACCGAGAAGATCCTGGAGCAGGGCACGACCGACGGTGTGACCGTGATGGACCGTCCGATCGTCCTGTTCACCACGACCGGCGCGAAGTCGGGCAAGAAGCGCTACGTCCCGCTGATGCGCGTGGAGGAGAACGGCAAGTACCTTATGGTCGCCTCGAAGGGCGGCGCGCCCGAGCATCCGGCGTGGTACCACAACGTGAAGGCGAACCCCCAGGTCACCGCGCAGGACGGTACCGAGGTGAAGGAATTGACCGCGCGCGAGCTGAGTGACGGCGAGGAGCGCGATCACTGGTGGGAGCTGGCCGTCGCCGCCTTCCCGCCCTACGCCGAGTACCAGACGAAGACCGATCGGCAGATCCCGGTGTTCGTCCTCGAGTGAGCGTCGTGCTGCATCGATAAAGCCCCCGACCGCGGTCGGGGGCTTTACGCTGTCTGAGGCAACCTGCCGGAGGGAGGGTCATGGGTGACGTGATCGACTTCAAGCAGGTCTCCACCGCGGGACTCGAGAGTTCACCGGTTGCGGAGGCGCTGGCGGGACTCCGGACAAACGAGGCCCGGTACTACAAGACGAAGTACGGGCACGACTTCACCGTCGTCCCGGCGTCGGACGCGCCCGAAATCCTCGACCGGGTGACCGCGATCCTGGCCGACGAGCGCGACATCACCATCGCCTCACCCGCGCTCGAGGTCAGCGACTTCGAGGTGGGCCCGGACGACGGAAGGCTGCACATGTCGTACGTGTTCTACGAGTCCGGCCTCGCGGTGAACGTCATGTACAGCATCGATCCCGGTGGGAAGCGTGCCGTCGGGTTCAAGCTCTCGGACGGCATGGACGTCCCGGCCGAGTTGGAGTCGAAGTTCAAGTTCGCGCGTCAGAGATCGGAACTCGCCGGCGTGATCCGCGGGTCGTACTTCGTCATCAAAGGGGAGTACTGACCCCCGGGGTCACGAGAAGCGGATATTCAGTGTGGCGAGACCGAAGATCTTGCGGCCGCCCGACTTGGCCACCACGATCACGACGCCCGTCCGGGTCGCCGGATCGAGCGACTTGATCCGCCCGCTGTACTCGATCTCGCCGCCCTCGGCGCCGGACACGACAGCGGGCTGGGACAGGCGCACCGCGTAGCGGGTGACGGCACCCGGGTCGCCCGACCACGACGACACGAAAGCGGCCCCGAGCCCCATGGTCAGCATGCCGTGCGCGATGACATCAGGCAGGCCGGCCAGTTTTGCGCTCGTCTCGTCCCAATGGATGGGGTTCGCGTCGCCCGCGACACCGCCGTAGTTGACCAGATCGCCGCGCGACAACCTGATCGTGTGCAGAGGCAGTTCGTCGCCGACGTTCAGCTCGTCGAAGTTCCGTGCGCCCGATGTGCGCCCGCTGTCGTCAGCGGTGCGGACGTCAGCGTCGGGACGGACCGTCCGCACGTATCGTTCCGCCGCTTCGTCCTGGCTGAAGATGTTGACGTCGTGCATCATCACCTTGCGGACCGCACTGCTCAACTCGGGGTCGACCTCGTCGGCGGTGACCCCGACGACCGTCGTGTGCATGGTGTGCACACGCTCGCCTAAGGCATCGGTCATGGTGTTGGTCACGGTGATCAGGTCTTTGCCCGCGATCCGACGGACACTCGTCAGCTCCACGTCCGTCGTCAGCTCGTCGCCGGCGACGATCGGGCGGTGCTGCTCGAAGACCTGCTCGGTCTGGACGTAGGTGTCGTATCCGACGATGACCTTCTCGAACAGCTCCCGGTTCGCCGCCGTCGCCGGGATGGAGGTGAAGGTGAGCGGCGCGACGAGACCGGAATAGCCAAGGGCGGCTGCGGCTTCGGGCTCCCAGTGGGCGCCGTGGTAGTCCTGGACCGCGCGTGCGTACTCACGCACCTTCTCGCGGCCGACCTGATACGAGCCGTCGAGCACGTAGTAGTGGCCGACGCGGGATCCGATCCCGGAGGGATCGTCGGTGGTCGTGGCGGTGGTCGTCGGGGTGTGCGTCACCCCGAACACGCTAACGGTGTGCGCATTCGAGTCCAACTCCGGAGTAACTCTCCGACACCGCGGTCAGCGCCGGAGACCTTTCCCGTGGGCGTACTCGGCCGGGCGACCCGAGGTCTGCCAGTCGTGCCAGTTCTCCCCATGGCGGCACATCCACTTCTCGTGAAGTCGACGGAATCGAGGTGAGAGTCGACGGGTGGTTTCGACGACGATCACCACCGGTAGTCGGAGCACGATGACGAGCATCCCCGGAACCGGACTGGGCATCCGGTAGCGCAGCCGCGTCGTGGGCAGCATGTAGATGCTCGAGTACGCCGCGTACATCGCCGCGTTGTATGTGCCGCGCAACCGCTGCAAGCCGGTCGACCCGCGCTTCGCGAACGCGGCCGGGAACGACTCGATGAGCTCTGCGCCGTCGGCCCCGGCGTCGTAGGTGCGGGTGGACGTGACGAAGGCCAGCAATCGCAACGAGTCGGCGATCGTTTCCGGATACCACTGCGTGCGCACCCCGAGTAGGTGGCCGAGGTAGCGCTGATAGTGCAGCAGGACGCGGATCTCGCGGGGTGTCGTCTGTATTCCGGTCAGCCACAGCGCCATCGCGGGCACCACGCTGCCGCCCAGCAGGGTCAGTAGTTGGTAGGACTGACTGATCGGGTCGCCCCAGCGTCGGCGGTCCCATTCCGGGTGTTCGGCGACGGTGCGCCGGACCCACACGTGCATGATGCGTACCCGCATCGCCGTCGCACGACCCTGCGACCCCGGCGTCAGCAACGCGCCCGGGTGCGAGACGTCGATCCAGAAACGCGAGGTCTCCAGGAAACGTCGCAGAGCGTTGTCGCCCGTATAGCCCCCGGCCAGCGAGAGCGGTTTCGCGACCGCGGCCTCGGTGTACATCTCCAGGGTGATCCCCCCGGCGACGCTGAACAGGCCGGTACCCCACCGGCGCCAGATGGCCTCGCCCTCCGTGATCAGCTCGGGGTCGACCCAGTCTGGCACCGTCTCGAATTCCTCGAACAGGTCGACCAGTGCCGGCGGGGGATCGTCGATGCTGTCCAGGCCGTCGGTGAGTGCCTGATCGAGCAGGGCCCGGGCCGCCTCGCCGCCCAGCGTGCCGTAGACCTCGTCGACGAATCGTTCGGCCACGGGATCGGTGCGGAACATGTCCTCGGCGAAGGTGCGGAGGTTCTCCGGCTCCGGGAAGAGGTCTTTGCGGGTGAACTGCCGTACCAGCGCCCGCACGCCTCGCAGACGCCGGTTGGTCATCGCGGACTCGTAGGCGACCGCCGCCGGAAAGGCAGGAGTATCGGGTGGCAGCGAGGTGGACACAGGACTCCAGACGTGAGACGGATTCCTAGATGTGTATCACCCGCGGTGCTCTGCTGACCAGTCGGCAACGGCTTCTTGACTTCAAGTGAACTCGAAGTTGCACCGTGGTGGGACATCCAACCAACTCGTGGAGGTATCGATGCGCCGCGTATTCGCCGACCTGTGGGAGACCAGCTCCGACAACCCGTTCCCGGGACTGACCACGCATGCCTACCTGTGGAGGTCGACTCGAAATGTCCTCTTCTACTCGGTTGCGTCGGACTCCGAGTTCGATGAGCTCTACCGCCTGGGTGGGATCGACGAGCAATATCTGTCGCATCAGGATGAGGCCGGGCCGCTGCTGGCTGCGATCCACGGACGATTCGGGACGACACTGCACGCTCCTTTCGCCGAAGCGGACCGGATCGGCCGCTACGCGCGGATCGGGGTGGGGCTCGCGGACCGGCACACGGACGGCAACGGGGTCGAGGTGATCCCGACACCCGGCCATTCCCCGGGTAGCACGAGCTACCTGGTGCACGGCGCCGACGGCGACCGCTACCTGTTCACCGGGGACACCCTCTATCGCAGCGAGTCGGGGCGGTGGACCGCCGGGTATCTCCCGGGCATCAGTGACCCCGTCCAGCTCGCGGGGAGCCTCGAACTGCTGGCCACTCTTGCCCCGGACGTCGTCATATCGAGCGCGTATGCGGGGGAGTCAGCCGTTCACCGTGTCGACACGTCCACCTGGACAGCCGGTGTCACCGAAGCGATTCTCGGCCTGCAGGTGGCTGCGGACCGAAACGCCTAGTCGAACAGCCGCCGGAAGAGATTGGTCTCGGCGAGGTCGACCAGTTCGTCGCCGCGTCCGGACAGTACGGTGCGGAGCGCGTACAGCGTGAAGCCCTTGGCCTGGGCGGCGGTGATCGTCGGCGGGATGGACAGCTCCTGCCGAGCGGTGACGACATCGAGTAGCGCCGGACCATCGTGGGCGAGGAGCTCGTCGACCGCACCGGCCAGGTCGTCCGGCCGCTCGACGCGCCGACCGTGGATACCGAGCGACTCCGCCAGCGCGGCGAAGTCCGGATTCTCCAGATCGGTTCCGTAGTTGACGAATCCGGCCGCCTTCATCTCGACCTCGACGAAGTTCAGCGATGAGTTGTCGAAGACGACGATCTTCACCGGCAGGTTGTTCTGCGTGATGGTCAGCAGCTCGCCGAGCAGCATCGCGAGCCCGCCGTCGCCGGCGAGCGCAACGATCTGGCGGTCCGGGAAGGCGGTCTGTGCGCCGATCGCCTGGGACACGGCATTGGCCATCGAGCCGTGGGTGAACGAGCCGATCAGGCGACGGGCCCCGTTCATCTCGAGGTAGCGCGCCGCCCACACCACCGGTGAGCCGACGTCGGGGATGAACACCGCGTCGCGGTCGGCTTTCTCGCTGATCAGGCGAGTCAGGTACTGCGGGTGGATCGGTGCCCGGTTGCGGTCGTTGTCGGCGAGGTCGTCGAGGCGGCGACGTGCCGTGGCGTAGTGGGCCAACGAGGTCGACAGGTGTTCGGAGTCGCGGCCGGTGGAGATCTTCGGCAGGAGCGCACGGGCGGTGTCGCCGACATCGCCGACGAGTGGCAGGTCGACGGGGCAGCGTCGACCGATCTGCTCGCCACGGATGTCGACCTGGATGATGGTCGCCTTCGACGGATAGAACTGTTCATAGGGGAAGTCGGTGCCCAGCATGAGCAGTGTGTCGCACTTCTCGATCGCCCGGTATCCGGACGAGAAGCCGAGCAGCCCGGTCATTCCCACGTCGTAGGGGTTGTCGTACTCGATGAATTCCTTGCCCCGCAACGCGTGCACGACGGGGGCCTGCAGGGCACGGGCGAGCTCGACGACCTCGTCGTGAGACCCCTGCACCCCCGCCCCGGCGAGAAAAGTCACGCGCTCGGAGGCGTTGAGAGTGTCTGCGGCGCGGTCGATCTCGGCATCGGTGGGCCGGGTGACCCGCGGGATACGGCGGATGGGGGCGCCGGCGCGCCGTTTCGGGCACGGCGCCAGGAAGGTCTCGCCCGGGATGACGAGGACCGCCACATCCTGTTTCTCGACCGCGGTGCGCAGGGCGATGTCGAGCAGGCGCGGCATCTGGTCGGGCGTGCCGACCATCTCGCAGAAGGCGCTGCATTCCCGGAACAGCTGCTCGGGGTGGGTCTCCTGGAAGTAGCCGGTGCCGATCTCCGTCGCCGGGATGTGCGCGGCGATCGCGAGGACCGGGACACGACTGCGGTGTGCGTCGAACAGTCCGTTGATCAGGTGCAGGTTGCCGGGCCCGCAACTTCCCACGCACACCGCCAGTTCACCGGTGAGCGCGGCTTCGGCGGACGCGGCGAACGCCGCCGACTCCTCGTGTCGCACATGTCGCCACGAGATGGTGTCGTTTCTCCGCAGGGCATCGGTGAAACCGTTGAGTGAATCACCGGGCAACCCGTGGACGTGCCGGACTCCGGCGCGCTCGAGTTCCTCGACGATCCTCTCCGCGACAGTGGGCGGCATGGCGATCCGTTCGGTCGGCGGCGGTGTGCCCCGACTATAGACGCGGCGCGCCGGTGTGACTTTCGAAGAATTCGACCCACCCTGATTCGCCGACATGTCTCCGCTGCCAGACGGTGTGAAAATCGATTGCATGCCACGACGCGGTGAACCACTCCGGAAGCTCGGTTTCCTGACGATCGGACGCTTCGACGGTGACGACCCGCGCCCCGGTCACCTCGAGACGCTCCGGATGATCGAGCTGGCCGAGCAACTCGGCTTCGACAGCGTGTGGGTGCGCAACCGGCATCTGCAGTACGGCATCTCCTCGCCGGTGGCCCTGCTGGCGGCCGCGGCGGTGCGCACCAGTCGCATCGAGCTCGGTACCGCGGTGATCCCGCTCGGTCTGGAGAATCCGCTGCGGCTGGCCGAAGACCTGGCGACGGTCGACATCCTCAGCGGGGGACGGCTCAACCCGGGGGTCTCCGTCGGTGTGCCGATGCGCTACGACGACTTCAAGACCGCGCTGTATCCCGAAACCCATGCGCTGGAGAACTTCTCGAAGGACCGGGTGGTGAGGCTCCTGGACAACCTGCGGGGCGAACCCGTCAGCGACTTCGAGGGCACCGTCGGGATAGAGACGTTCTCCCGACGGGTGCAACCGCATTCGCCGGGTCTCGCCGATCGGGTCTGGTACGGAGGTGGATTGAGCTCGGCGATCTGGGCGGGCCGGCAAGGCATCAACTATCTGACGTCCTCGGTGGTGACCACCGAGGGCACGGAGTCGCGCGACTTCGCGACCATCCAGGCCGAACACATCGACGCCTACCGTGCCCATCACGTTAACCCCGACCGTGCGCGCGTGTCCCAAGGGCTCGTGGTGATCCCCACGGATTCCGCGACCGCGGACCAGATCCGCAAGTACCGGGCGTATGCCGACAGTCGGTTCGAGCGCACGCTCACCCCGCAGGGTCCGCGAGGCCTCCTGTTCTCGCCGGATCTCGTCGGACCGTCCGATGAACTCGCCGAGAGACTGTATGAGCACGCGGGATTCCAACGCGCCACCGAGGTGGCCTTCGCGTTGCCGTTCTCCTTCGACGAGCCGGACTACCTGCAGATCGTGGGTGATCTCGCCGGGCAGCTCGGACCGGCACTCGGATGGACGCCGGCCGGCGGGACTTCGTAACGAGAAACCCTGCTTTCAGCCATCTTTCGCTACGGGATGATGGAGGACGAGGACTCGACCGGTTGACGCAGCAGGGTCCGAAGTTTCTCCGGAGCTACTCGGCGGAAGTCGCTGAAGTAGATCTCATGGTGACGGCCCGACATGCGTAAGCCGTTGTCGGGTATGAACCGATCGTGCATCTCGGCCAGCACCGGCCCCTCGTCGTCGAACGGCCCGTGGTGCAGCGTCTGAACACACGACCCCTCGTCCAGCGACTCCGTGCGTAGATCGGCGAGACGCGGCGGCGGCTTCGTCGCGCCGGCCTCGAGAACAGCGGCGTCGAGCAGGTCCTCGCCGATCCAGTCGGGAACCATCAGCATGAGCGTCCACCTCCAGCGGCCCTTGTCCCGGGCGCCGGTGAAGGTGCTCATGTCGTCGGCCCACCAGAGCCCCTCGAGTGGCGGGACGACGTAGTCACGGCCGAGTTCACGACTGCTTGCGAACTTCAGCTTGTACGCAACCGGATACAGCGTCTCGATCGACGCCGCGAACTGTGGTGTCGAGTTGGGGTCGCCCGATCCGTCGATCATCAAGTAGCGCATGGCCGGAACGTCGAGAATGCGGAACTGGCCGCGCCGCGCCTTGTACGAGTCCAGCGTCTTCTTGAAGTCCACCTTCTCGGGCACGCCCTCGACACTATCCGGGAATGCGTCGCCGCTCATAGGTTCGCAGCGCGAGAAAGAATGCGGCCCCGCCGATGGCGAGACTCCAGGCGAGCGAGGCGACAACACTCGCGGTGTGGACCGGAGCGTCGGTGAGGGTTCCGCGCAGGACCTCGATGACGGGGGTGAAGGGCTGGTACTCGGCGAACTGCCGCAACCCGGTGGGTAGGGATTCGGCCGGGACAAACCCCGTACTGAGGAACGGCAGGATCGTGAGGAACATCGGTGTGTTGCTGGCGGTCTCGACGCTCTTGGCCGCCAGCCCGAGGTAGACCGAGAGCCAGATCAGCGCGACGGAGAACACGGAAGTCACGCCGAGCGCGCCCAGCCAGTCGAGCGGACCGGCCGACGGCCGGAATCCGATACCGACCGCGACGGCGAGGACCACGACGATGCTGAACAGCGCCTGCAGGAGGCTGGCGAGTACGTGACCGGTGAGGACAGCGGAGCGAGCGATGTCCATGGTGCGGAAACGGTTGATGATCCCCGAGGTCATGTCCATGGCAACGACGATGGCGGTGCCCTGAACCGCCGACGCGACAGTGACCAGCACGATCCCGGGCACCACATAGTCGAGGTAGGCGGCCCGCCCGCTGTCGCCGGACTGCGTGGTCATCCCGGCGCCGAGCTGGCCCCCGAACACGAAGACGAACAGCAGCAGGAAGACCACCGGGATGCCGACCAGCATCACGGTGAGCACCGGGAACTTGATGAGCCGCCGAACGTTGCGGCGGACCATGACCCGCGAATCCGACACCGTGTGTGCCAGGGTCGTCATGAGGCGGCTCCGGACGGATCCGGGTCGGTGGCACCGGGTTCGCCGGTGTCGGCATCGGCGGCCGCGGAAGCGGGATTGCCGGTGAGCGCGAAGAACACATCGTCGAGGGTCGGGGCGTGGACACCGACGTCGGTGACCGTGATGCCGGCGGCCTCCAGCTGGTTCAAGGTGGTCCGGACAGTGGTGACGGTGTCGTCGGTCGCGATGTCGAGGCGTCGTGCTTCGGGAACCGGACGCGCATCCGGCAGAAGCGATGCCGCCTTGTCGAAGGAGTCGCGGTCGGCGAAGGTCAGGCGCACCTCGGAGTCGTGCACCCGGCTCTTCAATTCGGCGGCGGTGCCCTCGGCCACGATGTGGCCGTGGTCCAGGACGGCGATGCGGTCGGCGAGCTGGTCGGCCTCCTCGAGGTACTGCGTGGTGAGGAAGATCGTGACGCCTTCGGCGGCGAGCCGGGAGATGGTCTCCCACAGCATCCGTCGACTCCTGGGGTCGAGACCCGTGGTCGGTTCGTCGAGGAAGATCACTCGCGGAATGGACACCAGAGTCATGGCGAGATCGAGGCGCCGACGCATGCCGCCGGAGTAGGTCGACACCGCGCGGTCGGCGGCCGCGATCAGATCGAACTGCTCGATCAACTCCTGGGCGCGGGCCTGTCCGTTGCGTCGGCCCAGCCGTCGTAGGTCGGCCATGAGCACCAGATTGTCGCGCCCGCTGAACAATTCGTCGACCGCGACCGACTGGCCGGTGACACCGATCATCGCGCGCACCGCACGCGTCTGCGCGAACGTGTCGTATCCGCCGATCGTCACCGTCCCCGAGTCGGCGGGGAACAGGGTCGACGCGATGCCGACGGTCGTGGTCTTGCCGGAACCGTTCGGCCCCAGCAGGGCGGTCACGCTGCCGGCGGGTATCTCGAGATCGATGCCGTCGAGAACGCGGTGTCCGCCATAGCTTTTCGTCAACCCGCGGATCTCGATGTCGGCGCCGGTGGTCAACCGATCGGGTCCGTCCGGCGGGCCGGTGCGCTCATCGGTCCTGCGCGTCGAGCCGGGCCGCGACCTCGGCGGGGAATCCGCCGGTGGCCACCGGACCCCACCTCGTCGGCGTGATGCGGATCAGCGACTTGCCCTGTGTTCGCATCGCCGCTCGGTACTCGTCCCAATCGGGGTGCTCACCGGAGATGCTGCGGAAGTAGTCGACGAGCGCGTCCTCGGCCTTGGGCATGTCGAGGACCTCGGCATCACCGTCGACCTGGACCCAGGCGCCGTTGAAGTCGTCGGAGAGCACCACGACACTGGCCACCGGCGTGTGCCGGAGGTTCGCCGCCTTCGCCCGGCCGGGATAGGTCGAGATGACGATGCGGCCCTGCTCGTCGACCCCACCGGTGACCGGCGACATCTGCGGGCTGCCATTGGAACGGACGGTGCTGAGGATCATGTGGTGGCGCGGCCGGATGAACTCCAGCAGTTCGGCACGGTCGACACCATCGGCTTTCGCGACTGTTCTGGCCATGCGCCGACCTTACGCCGGGACCGGGGTCTCAGGGCAGCGCGGCGATGAGGCCGGCCTGGACGGCGCTGACCGGGGTCGTCGACTTGCCGTCGACCGTCATCGCGTCGTCGGTGTTGATCACGATGATGATCGTCGTGTCCGAATCGTAGTTGTGGAACAACGAGGTGTTGTATCCGGGGAAATCCCCGTCGTGACCCCACCATCCGTCGCGGTTGCCGATACCGATTCCGTATCCGGAGGTGGCGGTGTTCGGTGGCGGCGAGGTGAGAATCGAATCCCGGCGCAGTTGCTGGGTCGCCGGATTCAGGACGCCCTGCCCGGTGAACAAGGCCTCACCCCAGCTCTGCAGGTCGTCGACGGTCGAGATGACGGCACCGGCGGTGGACGCGAAGGACGGATTCCAGCGCGTCGAGTCGACCGTCTGCCCGTCGGGCTGACCCTGATCGGTGAGGCCGTCGAGATGCGGATCGGGGATCTCGACCGACCCGCCGGGCCACGAGGACTCGTCCATGCCCAAGGGGGTGAAGATCCGGTCGGCGAAGACCTCGCCGATGGGTTTCGCCAGCACCTTCTCGATGACCAGGCCCAGCAGGACGTAATTCGTGTTGGAGTACTCCCAGCCCTGCCCCGGCGGAAAGCTCGGTGGCAGCGCCTTCGCGGTGTCCACCAGTTCGGTGGGCGTCCAGACGGATTCGGGGTCGGCGAAGAACTTCCGGTCGAAGGACTCGGACGCGGTGTACGACGGGATGCCGCTGGTCATGTCGGCGACCTGGCGCAGCGTCGCGCTGCCGTTGGGGGCGTCCGGGACGAACCTGTCGATGCGGTCGTCGAGCGAGACGCGGCCCTCCTGGACGAGCTGCAGCAGCAGGGTGGCCGTCATCGTCTTGGTGAGCGAGCCGATGCGGGTGTGATCCGCCGCCTGGATGGGATCGTCCCTGCCGGCCGCCCGGACCCCGGACGTCCCCGTCCAGGTTCCGGCCGGTGAGATGACCCGGGCGATGACGCCGGGGAGATTCCCGGCGGCCCGGGTGTCGTCGATCGCCTTCTGGAACGCCGCCGCGGTGTCGGCCGGCACCGAGGTCGTCTGACCCGAGCCGGGCGCTGCACTCGACGATCCCGCACCGGATGCCGTCTCCGAGGGTGAGCATGCGACGAGGCCGAGTACGGCCGCTGCACCGATCGTCACCATGCGGAGGAGGGCCGTGGCGCGCACGGGGTTTCGGCTCATGTGGTCACTCTAACGGCAGGTCGGCGCACCGAGGCGACTTGGCGCAAATGGGACAACGTCCGGGGCGGGTATGTCAGATGCGGTGCGCCAGCGCCGGCGAGACCGGGTAGATGTCGACGGCCGTGGCGAGCTTCGAGGCGACGGCCCGCTCCCGCGCCACCGGGTCGAAACCCCGCCCGTACGGCCGGTCCGGGACGGACGTACCGGAATCCACCACCGTCCAGTCCGAGCCGGCCTCGACCAGTGACCAATGTTTGGTGGTGTAGTAACCCGGCATCGCCGCGACCGCGATCCCGGGATCGCCCGCGGCCGCGGCCATCAGGTGCGGGTGGAACCGCGTGCTGATCCAGGTGTTGTGGTGACCGGCGGGCAACCCGTCGTTCCAGACGTCGCGGAAGGTGCGCACGGTGGCACCGGCCAGACGTGTTCCGAGCCGGTAGGGAACCTCGTAATCGTGCCCCGGGATTCCCTCGACGACGGTGACCGCCGAACCGGGTACGTCCCAGGCGTCGAGCGTCGCCCGCACGAAGTCGGCCAGGGCTTCGACGCCGGTCGCCCGCGGTCCGGTGAACCGCTCCGTGAGATCGGACTGGAAGCACAGGACGACGCCGTTCTCGGCCGGTGCATCCATCTCGCGATACAGCGGAGGTCGCGGTCGGTGCAAGGCCAGCCACGCGTCGTCGCCGGAATGCCGTGCGCCGACGACGCCGTCGAGCACGTCGTACGACGCGGTGTCGCGCACGTCCACGACGTCGAATGCGGCGAACGCCTCGGTCAACGCCGCCCACGCGGCGCCCTGCAGCGCGGGAACGAGTCCCTGACCCGTCGCGGCGAGGCGCGCCCCGGAGCGCCGGGCCACTGCGGCAGCTGCGACGAACAACGAGACATGGTGTGGCCACACGGTATTGAGGTAGCCGCCGCCCAGGAGGTGGATGGTGGTCGCCGACTCCAGGAGGTCGATCCCGGCGGTCAGTCGCGGCGCCAGACCTGAGTCGAGGGCGGCGGCGCCGACCCACTCCCAGGGCGCGGGTTGTTCGGCCTCCGCGGCGTAAGTGGTCAATTGCCACAGGGTGTCGACGACGAGCATGTTCGGGTGGGCATCGCGCAGCAGCGTCGTGGCCGTGCCCGGGCTGTGGCAGTCCAGCACGATCGTGGCATTCGGACGCACCCGGGTCAGGTGCCGCAACCAGGTTCTTGCGATCAGTTCGTCGCCGTAGTTCGGGTGGCCGGCCGGTGCCACCAGGTAGATCACCTCGCCGGCACCCATCGCGCGGCCGAGACGTGACTCGGCGGAGCGCTGCCGGGCCGAGGTGCCGATGCGGTCGGCGAGCACGCCCGCGGCCCGGAACAGGGGGCGGTTGGGTGCCGGTCTGCTGGTCACGATCCCCAAGGTTACGGCGTGCGCGGCCGGTGGCCCCGGTCGGACAGAGATCGGACGACACGGCGCGCGCTGGTACGAGGTGTCGCCGCTACCCGAAGGTGCCCTCGAGGTGACGCAGCGCGGCCTTGCCGTCGGTGGTCGGCCCGCGGTACCCGACATACCCGTCGGGACGGATGACGAACACCGTCGAACCGTCGGGGCGGTAGCCATCGGCGAAGCGGCCGTCGGTGTCCCGGAGCAGCGGTAGTTCGGTGCTGCCGACCTGCGCGGTCGGCGCGGCGATCACATGGATGTCGAGGTGGCCGTGCGCCTTCGTCGACATCTCGTCGGCGAGTGATTCGAGCACCGCGACCTCGTCGGCGCCGGCGGTGGGGTCGGCGTACAGGACGAGCGAATGGTCGACGCCGCCGATCACGTCGAACAGTCGCAGCGGGAAATTGACGGAATCGCGGCTGAGGCCGGCGGCATCCGGTGCGCGTTCACCGGCACGCGGCGCGGCCGGCGCCGTGGGCACCGCCGACCCGGCGACGAGCGGACTGTCGGCGTAGGAGATCAGCAATTGGCCCTCGCGCCGCATGATGAAGTCCAAGTCGTTGGAATCGGCGCCGATGCCCTCGCGGGCGTCCCGGACCGTGCGTCCCACGACCTCCTCGCCGACGGGCCGACGTTCGAGGTCGTAGCTGTCGAGGAGCCCGTCGGAGCCGACACCCGCGACAGCGAGGGCGAGCTTCCAGGCGAGGTTGTGTGCATCCTGCACGCCGGTGTTCATCCCCTGCGCACCCGTGGGCGGGTGGATATGGGCGGCGTCGCCGGCGACGAACACGCGTCCACGACCGTAGGAATCGACGATGCGGTGACTGATCCGGAACACCGAGGACCAGCGCAGGTTCGACACCGTCGCGGGTTCCGGTGCGAGGCGGTCGACCACGGCCTGGATGTGGGACAGTTCCGGCGCCCGGGTTCCCTCGAAACCGTGCGCCACACCGTCTCCGCCGGTGGTCGGTGCGACCGCGAGTTCGTCGGGGACGAGCATCGACATCCGGTAGCGGCCGCGGCCGGGAAGGGGGATGCACACCAGCTGGTCGTCGGTCGTGCCGTCCGCGGTCTGGTGCATCGAGCGGATCGCGTACCCCTGGGGCATCGACCAGTCCGCCACGACGTCGCCGAGCATGTACTGCTCGGTGAAGGCGGCCCCTTCGAAGGACAGCCCGAGTCCCTTGCGCACCACGCTGTGGGCGCCGTCGGCGCCGAGCAGATAGCCCGCACGGACGGTGGTGTCCCCGTCCGGACCCGTGAGCGTCACGGTCACCCCGTCCGCGTCCTGGTCGAACGCGGACACGGCGGTGCCCCGGTCGACCTCGGTACCCAGATCGGTCAGGCGCGCACGCAGGATGCGCTCGGTCGCGTACTGGGGGAGCAGGTGGAATCGGTAGGGCACATCCGGTGGCGTCGACAGATCGACCCGCGAGACCTGACTTCCGTTGACGTAGACGAGTTGTCCGCGCATCTCGAGCCCGGCGTCGAGCACCTGTTTCACGACGCCCATGCTCTCGAAGACCTCGAGCGTCCGCGGTTGGATCCCGACCGCCTTGGCGTACTGCGGGGGTTCGAGGAGCGGATCGACGATCCGCACGCGAACTCCGCGCCTGCGCAGCTCGATGGCGGCGGTCAAGCCGATGGGGCCCGCGCCGGCGATCAGGACATCGACTTCGGTCATGGAATCCTCCCGTTGTCGGCAGTCGCCGACGCTCTGAGGATTATCGGGCGGGTGGCATCCCACCGCCACCAGAACGGAAAAATAGGACGTCAAACGGACGGTCGACTCCGGCCCGGTCACCTCGGGATGGCGGCGGGGCCGATCGTCCGGGCGCCCAGTTGCGCGACTCTGGCCCGCAATTCACGGTCGGCGGTGACGACGATGCGCTCGCGACGAGGATCCGAATCCGCGACGACGCCGACGATCGTGTCGTCCCCCGAACCCGGCGCGTCGACGATTCGGACCTGTTCGCTCGCCACGACACCGCGGGCCCGACCCTCGACGACGAGCACCACCTCGAGTGGCCCCGGCAGTCCTTCGAGTCCGCCGACGGCGACGGAATCGAGACGCGTCCGCAACCGTTCGGTGGCTCCGCGGCGATCGCGCCACCACCCGTCGGGCACCGAACCCACGACGTTGGCGGCGTCGACGACGAGCAGGGGCCGGTCGTTTGGGGTGCGATCGTGCCGGGGTTCGGACGATTCAGACATGCCGACCATCAGTCCACATCCGGCCACCCGGGGCAAGTGCGCCGTCCGGTCGGCCGATCACAGGTCGCCGTGACAGAAGCGATTCGCCGGGTCGAGGGCGGCCTTGATCTCGTCGAGCCGGCGACGGTTGTCCGCGCTGAACGCGTCCGCGGCCCGGGCGACGCGTTCGGAGCCGGAGGTGAAGTTGAGGTAGGCGGCGCCGGTCACGTAGGGCTCGAGCTCGGCGCGGGTCACCCGCAACGTCGACTCGACGGCCAATGCGACGTGCGGATCGGGCACCGCCGCAACGAGTTCGAGAAGGAACCGGCCCTGTCGCCCCCGATCGTTGGGCGCGTTGTCCGCGCTGCGAGCGATCGCTCCACCGGCGTGGCGGATCTCGCCGCACACGATGAGCGGCGCCGACGCCGGGGCCGGCCGGACCCGCGCGGCGACGATGTCGACGGCCACGTCGGGGAGATCGTCGAACCATTCGGTGGTGACCATCACCGGCATCGGCTCGGTCGGGTCCATGCTGACGGCGTCGATCGCCGCGAACGGCAGCGCACCCCACATGTCGACGACCGGCGTCCGCCACTCGCGCCATTCGTCGACGACCGCGCGACCGGCGTCGAGATCCCCGGACCAGCAGCCGCGCACGACGGCGAAGCTCCGGCCGCGGAGCGGCGCCGGGACGTCGTCCGTGGGCGGGAGGTTGAGAATCGCGACCGCGGACGTCAGCTCCTCGGACTGGGCGGGGGCCCAGTCGCGGAACCGGCGGATGATCTCCTCGGCGTCGGCGGCCGGATAGAAGAGGTTGCCGGCGTATACGGTCGACACCTCGACGAGCGCGATCTCCATGGACGTCACGACACCGAGACCGCCGGCGCCGGCGCCGCGCAACGCCCAGAAGAGGTGCGGGAAACTGGTGTCGGTGACCCGGATCGGCGTCCCGTCCGGAGTCACCAGGTCGAACGAGAGCACGCGGTCCGACGAGAGGCCGTGGCGTCGACCGAGCCAGCCGAAACCGCCCCCGAGCGTGTAACCGACCGCCCCGACCCCGCCGGCCGAGCCCATCAGTGGCGCGAGACCGTACGGCGCCGCCGCGTCGACGACCGTCTGCCATGGGGCGCCGGCGCCGACCCGGGCGGTCCGGGTGACGGGGTCGACGCTCACCGACGAGAGCCGGGAGGTGTTGATCAGCAGTCCGCCGTCGGCCGGTCTCCCCGTGCCGTGACCGGTCGCCTGGACGGCGACGCGTAGATCTTCCTCGACGGCGAAGCGGACCGCCTCGACCACGTCGAAATGATTGTCGGGCACGGCGATCACGGCCGGGCGGTGCACGTCGAGCCGGTTGAAGCCGGATCGCGCGTCGAGGTAGCCGGCATCGCCGGGGCCGAAGACGTCGCCGGCGATCCGGTCGCGTAGTTGCGCGAGGACCGAGGTACGGGTCCGGACGGTGAGGCGCTCGGCGTGCTCGGGCAGGGAGGAGGCGGGTGTTGCGGGCATCGGCAGGTCCTCGGTCGCGGCCGGAACGATCCGGCGGAATTCGTCGGGCTCCGGACGACGCCGGAGTCCTGACCAGGGTCGCCGACGGCGCTTGAAGGCGACTTGAGGCGGACTTGGCGACTCAGGTCGGGGACGTCAGACCCCAGGTCGTGGCCAGCGAATCGATCCGTCGGATCAACCCGGCCGCCTCCTGCGCGCGGGCGGTGTCGCGCGCGGTCGCCAGCGTGGCGCCGACCACGGACGCCGGACGCCCGTTGGCGTACTCGTAACGTGCGCGGACGAGGAGGCGGTGGGCGTCGGCATAACGTTCACCGGTGCGGTCGGCGAAGTCGTCGGCCCGGTCGAGCAGTGTGGCGGCGTCGGTGAGCTTGCCGGCGACGACGAGGACCTCGGCGTGCAGACCCAGCCAGTAGCCCTCACCCGTCCGCGGGTGATCCTCCATACCGACCTCGTCGGCACCCAGTCGCTCGATGTGCTCCAGGGCGTCGTCGAGGTCGCCGGTGAGGGCGCGCGCCCACCAGTACATGCGTTCGCCGCCGCGACGGAGGTAGGCGAGGGGCCCGACGCCGTCGGACGTGATGGCCGGGCCCGCGTCCAGAACCCACCTCGTGTCGCCGAGCATCGACGCCGCGCCGACGGCGAAGATGGCCATGGCGAGCCGGGACCGTGGATCGGGATGGGCATCGGCCATCGCGGCGAAGAGGTCTCGGCCGGCGTCGACACCGCGATGCACGGTCGCCGCCCAGGCGCGGAAACCGCGGGCCATCGCGAGCTGATCGTCGCGGAGACCGTCGACGACGACGTCGATCGGCGCATAGTCCTCCAGGATGCGATGCGCCGCACCGAAATTGCCGCGTGTGAACTCGTCGATGCCGGCGGCGTGCATGCCCAGATGGGTGACGACCGGGTCGTCGGATCTCTCGGCGCGCCGACGCAGATCCTCCGCGAGACGGTGGCCGGTGTGTGCATCCGCGATCTGGATGTGGGCCGCGCAGCGGGCGTAATCGAGGGTGGCGAGGAGCCGGGCGTCGCCGAGGGCGGAGGCGAGTACACGGGCGCGGTCCTGCAGCTCGGGATCGGCGGCGAAGTACCCGTGCGCCGCGACGTCTCCGGCCAGTTGGGTGGTGATCGCGACGAGCTCCGCCTGCTGGTCACCGGTCGCGCGGGCGAGCGTCGCCGCATCCCCGAGATGCCGGCGCGCCCCGTCGAAATCGTAGGTGCGCAGCGCGATGTTCCCCGCCGCGAGGAGGGCGGTCGTGGTGCGCTCACGGTCGGCCAGCGGCCCGGCGGACCACAGATGCCGCGCGACTCTCGCCACGGCATGCGGCGAGGAGTTGCCGGCGAGGGCGTCGGCGATCGCGAGATGCAGTCGCCGTGCGCGCATGGCGGCGATGCCGTCCGCGATCGCCTCCCGGATGATGTCGTGACTGAAGCCGAATCCGAACGGATCCTCCGGTCCGAGATCGATGACACCCGCCTCGCCCGCGGGTTCGAGGAGGTCGAGCGCCTCGTCCACCGGGCGCTTCGCGGCGGTCGCCAGCAGGACCAGGTCCACGCGGGTCCCGATGAGGGACGCGAGTTCGAGTAGTTCGGTCGTCGCCGCGGACATGCCGACCAGTCGCTGGCGCACCACATCACGGATGCCGGACGGGACGGCGCTGCCCGCGATGGACCCCCGGTCGGCCAGGATGCGGGCGAGTTCGCGCACGAAGAAGGCGTTGCCTCCGGTGCGTCGCTGGATCGACGACACGGTGGCGACCTCCGGCCACTGCCGGGTCTCGCGCCGGATGAGCTCGGAGATGTCGTCGCCGCCGAGCGGGCCGACGTGGAGGCGGCGATGCTCCGGCAACCGGGCCAGCGTCGCCAGGGTGGTGGCGACGACGGGCCGGTTCGACGGCGAACGCAACGAGGCGAAGAACGTGACCCCCGCGGTGCGTCGGGCGGCCATGTGCGCGAACAACTCCAGAGACGCACCGTCGGCCCACTGCAGATCGTCGAGCACGATGATCAGCTTCGACGTCGCGGCCACCCCCTCGAGGAGATCGGCGGCCTGGTCGTAGAACTGGAATCGAGCGGCCGCGTCCGGCATCTGCCGGGGCGGCGGGATCACGTTGACGCCCTCGGTCACCATCCGGCCGAGTGAACTGTCGAGGAGTCGTTCCCGATCGGCGGGATCGAGCCGGGGGAGGACCGCACCGAGGATCTGCACCCACGGCCACATCGAGGGTGCGGCCGGGTCGTCGACGCAGCGCCCCCACAGCACCCGGAGGTCGGCGGCGCCCGCGGCCCGACGGCCGGCTTCGTCGATGAGCGCCGTCTTGCCCGCGCCCGGCTCGCCCTCGACCACGACCACGCCGCCGTGTCCTGTCATCGAGGCGAGCACCGCCCGATGCAATGCCGCGAGTTCGTCGGTCCGGCCGACCACCGACGGGCCGTCGTCGAGGTCGGCGTCGTCGACCGATTCGTCCGTCATCGACTGCGCCGACGTCCGCGGGCCCGGTGCCGGGACGTCCGGCGCAAGCGTCACCTTGCCCGCGGCGGTGGCGGCCGGGGCGTCGAGATGCGGAGCGTGGTCGAGGATGTCGCGTTCGAGGGTGCGGAGACGGGGTCCCGGGTCGACGCCGATCTCCTCGGCGAGGGTCCGGCGGGCGGTGGCGATCGCCCCGAGTGCGTCGGACTGACGGCCGAGTCGGTAGAGGGCGGTGGCGAACAGCACCCACAAACCCTCGTCGAGCGGCGCGCGTTCGACCTCGGTCTCCAGTTCGGTGACGAGCAGGCGGTGGTCGCCGTCGGCCATGCGGGCCTCGAAGGACATCTCCCGCGCCGCCTGCAGCATGCGGTCGAGGTGATCGGCGGCCTCGTCCCGGAAGGCGAGGCCCTCGAACTCGGGGAGCAGGGGACGATAGTCGGCGAGCACCTGGTGCAGCAGCGGTGCGGCACCCGCCGCGTCGCCCTGTTGCATCAATGCACGAGCATCGCCGACCCGGGCGGTCAGCCGGCGCACGTCGACGTTGTCGGCGGCCGTCGGGAGGCTGTACCCCGTCCCGTGGGTGAGCAGGACCGTGGAGGGAGTCCGAGGCTTTCGATGCGGCTCGAGGACTTTGCGCAGGCCCGAGATGTAGGACTGGAGCGACACCTCTGCGCGCTCCGGAGGCGAATCGCCCCAGATGCCCTCGATCAGACTGTCGGCGCGCACCGGAACACCCTCGGCAAGGATCAGCTGGGCGAGTGTCGCCCGCTGCTTGCGCGTGCCGAGTTCGACGGGGTCGGAACCGATCTGAGCCCCGAGGCCGCCCAAGACCGTATAGGAGATTTCGAGCATCAGCGTGAGTGTAAGTGGTGATCGGGTCCTTCCGGGCGGCTAGCGGCGAACGTGCCGACGATCTGCCCGCGACCGCCCGGGGATGTCGGTGGCCGGGAGTAGCTTGGCAGGCATGAGTCTCGCACTGGGCATGATCACCGTCGACGCACTCGCGCCCGCGCCCCTGGCGACGTGGTGGGCCGAGCAGCTCGGCGGCCGCATCGTCGAGGACAACGACGGTTACTTCGTCGTCGTCGCGGTCGGGGAGGGCGGGCCGCTGTTCGCGTTCCAGCAGGTCGAGGACCCCACACCTGGCAAGAACCGCATCCATCTGGACCTGACCACCGACGATCTCGAGACGGAGGTGGATCGACTCGTGGCGGCGGGCGCGAGCCGGATCGCCGATCGTGAGATGCCCGGCTTCGCGTGGGTGACGCTCGCCGACCCCGACGGCAACCAGTTCTGCGTGTCGGCCCGACACGGTGCGGAGACGGCATCCTGACGCGTTCCCGCATCGCCCGGCCGGATACCCGGTGTGCCTGATGGGATTCACCCGGGCCGACCTGCTCGCCTACCGAGACCGCACCGTCGACGACCTCGTGGGCGAGGGCTGCAAGCTGCTGTTCGTCGGCATCAACCCCGGCCTGTGGACCGCGGCCACCGGTGCGCATTTCGCCCGGCCCGGCAATCGGTTCTACCCGGCGCTCGCCCGGGCCGGCATCGTCGACCACGTGATCGACGCATCGACGGGCATGTCCGACGCCGACCGGACGATGCTGCTCGACAGCGGCGTGGGGATCACCAACGTCGTGCCACGCGCCACCGCGACCGCCGCCGAACTGACCGTCGACGAGTTCCGCGAGGGGGGACGCCGCCTGCGCGAACGGGTTCGTGAGATCCGCCCACGGGTTGTCGCGGTCGCCGGGATCACCGCGTATCGCAGCGCGTTCGGGCGCCGCGATGCCGTGCCGGGGCGGCAGGACGAGACGTGGGACGGGGCCGAACTCTGGGTGGTCCCCAACCCGAGCGGACTGAACGCGCACGAGACGGTCGAGTCCCTCGCGGCCGCCTACCGCCGGGCCGCGGTTGCCGCCGGGGTCGTCGACGACCTCAGAAGTCCTCCGAGCTGACGACCCGGCGTCGCACCGACAGCAACTCGACTTCGGGATGGGCTGCCGCAGAACGTTCGACGGCGTCGAGCACGTCGACGACATGTCCGCGGTCGGCGGCCACCGCACTGACCCCGATGACGGTTCGCCGATGGACGTCGAGGTGTCCGACCTCGGCAGCCGTCACCGTGTACCGCTTGCGCAGGTCGGCGACGATCGGTCGCACCACGGACCGCTTCTGTTTCAGCGAGTGCACGTCACCGAGCAGATAGTCGAACTCGCAGAACCCGATCCACATCAGTGGTCGGTGCGGATCAGCGTCGCCACGTGGTCGGGTACGTACTTGGACAGCGAGCGCGGCGGGCGGTGATAGTTGCCCGACTCGATCGGATGCTTGGGCAGCGACACGCGGGGGCGGGGGACCTCGGCGTACTCGATGGTCGACAGCAGATGCGAGATCATGTTCAGGCGAGCATGCTTCTTCACGTCGGATTCGACGACGTACCACGGACTCAGCGCGGTGTCGGTGTGGACCATCATCTCGTCCTTGGCGCGCGAGTAGTCCTCCCACCGGTACACCGACTCGAGATCCATCGGGCTCAGCTTCCATTGCCGCACAGGGTCGTTCATGCGTGACCGGAACCGCTTGAGCTGTTCGTCGTCGGACACCGAGAACCAGTACTTGCGCAGCAGGATGCCGTCGTCGATGAGCATCTGCTCGAAGATCGGGGTCTGCCGCAGGAACCGCGAGTGCTCCTCGGGGGTGCAGAAACCCATGACCTTCTCCACGCCGGCGCGGTTGTACCAGGACCGGTCGAACAGGACGATCTCGCCGGGCGCGGGCAGATGCGCGACGTAACGCTGGTAATACCACTGTCCGCGTTCGCGATCCGTCGGCGCCGGGAGCGCGGCGACCCGTGCGATCCGTGGGCTCAGATACTCGGTGATGCGCTTGATCGTTCCGCCCTTGCCGGCAGCGTCACGCCCCTCGAAGATGACCACGACGCGGGTGCCGCTGTCACGGACCCATTCCTGGAGCTTCACGAGTTCGGTCTGCAACCGGAACAACTCCGCCTCGTAGACCTTGTTCCCGATCCTGGCCCTTTTCGCCTTGTCCTTCTTCGACATGAGCAGAAACACTACGGGGTGGACACGGCCTCGCGCTCGGATTGGAGTTCGGCGACCGACGCGTCGATCCGCGCCCGCGAGAACTCGTTGATGTCGAGACCCTCGACGATCTGCCACCGGCCGTCGACCGAGCGCACCGGAAACGAGCACACGAGTCCCTCGGGGACTCCATAGGCTCCCGGGGACGGCAGCGCCACCGACGTCCAGTCGTCGGGCGGTGTCCCGAGCACCCAGTCGTGGACATGGTCGATGGTGGCGTTCGCCGCCGAGGCCGCCGACGACGATCCGCGAGCCTCGATGATCGCGGTGCCACGGCGGGCGACGGTCGGGATGAAGTCGTCGACGAGCCAGTCACGGTCGGCGGCGATGTCCGCGCCGCTTCGGTTGCCGACCCGGGCGTGGAAGATGTCGGGGTACTGCGTGGCGGAGTGGTTGCCCCACACGGTGACCCGGCTGATTTCGTCGACGCCCGCGCCGGTGCGTCGGGCCAACTGGGCGATGGCGCGATTGTGGTCGAGGCGGGTCAGGGCGGTGAACCGGTCGGCCGGGACCTCGGGCGCGTTGGCGGCGGCGACCGCGGCGTTGGTGTTGGCGGGGTTGCCGACGACGATCACCCGGATGTCATCGGCGGCAACGTCGTTGATGACCGAGCCCTGGGCGGCGAAGATGTCGGAGTTGGCGGCCAGCAGGTCGGCGCGCTCCATGCCCTTGGTGCGCGGACGGGCCCCGATGAGCAGACCGAAACTCGCCCCGTCGAACGCCTTGCGCGGATCGTCGAGGACGTCGACGGACTTCAGGAGGGGGAACGCGCCGTCGTCGAGTTCCATCGCGGTGCCGACTGCGCCGGAGATCGCCTGCGGGAGTTCGAGGAGTCGGAGAGCAACCGGTTGGTCGTGACCGAGCATCGCGCCGGCGGCGATGCGGAAGACGCTGGCGTATCCGATGCTGCCGGCGGCACCCGTCACGGTCACCGTCACCGGTATCCGCCGGTTCATGCCGGCTTCTCGGTCAACAGGACCTGCGCCGCGGGGCCGACGAGGATGAGCGCGTGGCCGACCGAATACCAGGTCAGCGGTTCCTTCGTGAACTCGGTGACCCAGGTGTCGGCCTCGGCGCGCGGCCCGGGGCAGGCCATCATCGTCGAGGCGAGGGAACCCAGGCGCAACAGCGAGTTGTCGACGCGGAGGTCGCCGATGTGTCGGTTGCAGCCGGCCGACAGAGCGATCCGGTTGGCGGCGGGGAAACTGACCTCCAGCGGTCCGCCACCGGGGATCTGCTCCCCGGCCACCGCGGTCGAGGTGTAGGTCTTGCCGACGAAGCCGGGGGCGGGGGGAGCGGCGACCGCGGACCCGGGGCCGACGAGCATCGTGCCGGCCGCGGCGATCACCGCGCTGAGCAGTAAGGCCATGCGTAGGCTGATGCGGTGTTCGCCGGAACTCACGTGCACAACGGTAGCCGACCGGACAGGGGATGGATATGACGAATGTGGGGGATCCATGGTCCCGGTGACGTGTCGGACCGAGTACCTGACCGGTCGCCACCATCGTTCGGCCACCGCCGCCTGGGTCCTCATGGTCGCCGGGATGATCGCACTCGTCGCGCTCAACATCGCCGGGGTCGACGGTCTCATCACGTCGGCGGTGGTCGGTGGCGCGATCGCGGCGTCGTTGCTCGGGGCGGCCTTCGGCCGGCTCGGTGAACGCGGCGCGGTCCTGCTGACCGTCGACGACGACACGGTCTACTTCGGGAACGAGGACCGCACACTCGTCGGCTACCCGCTCGACTCGCTCGTCACGGTGGCCGTGGGTGGGCCGGCGGACGCGACTTCGGAGATGGCCGGCGAGCGTGCGCGTCACCTGACGGTCGTCGGGCAGAAGTATCTGAAACTCACCTTCGCGAGCCGGGACGGTGAGCCCGTTCCCGCCGACCGGACGCCACCCGGCTCGCGGGACGAGTCCGACGACACGCCCGAGACGGAGTTCTGGCGGGTCGCCGTCGTCGAGGGGGATCCGGCGGTCGCGGAGATCCTGGCCCGACTCCGCCGGCACGCGCCCGAACGCATCGCCACGAAGAAGAAGGGCGCCCCGACGCCGGCCGGGTCGCGGGCGGCAGCGGCGAGCGCCCCGCCGGACGAAACGGTCGACCTGACCCGACCCGCATCCGGCGGGCCCCGGATCGCCGACGCGGGTTCTGACGAAGCGGCGCAACGGTTGTGGGAGGAAGCGGCGCGTCGCCACGACGAGGTCCTCGGCGCCTACGGAACATACGAACTCGATCCCGCCATGCTGCTGAGGTATCCGGCCGTGACCGACGTGACGGTCGAACAGACGCAGACCTTCCATCTCGCGCTCGACGAGGCGATGGCTCTGCGGACCGACGACTACCCGGACAACCGCTCGCGCGCCGACGCCTACCAGCAGTCCGTCGCCAGACTGCGGCGGGCCTGGATCGCCTGCGAGAAGAACGGCCGGCGGGTGGGCGCAAGCTACCTGGAGCAGACCGATCAGGACGACCTCGATCGCGCGCTCAAGCTCTACAACCACGCCGCCGCCAGCAGCACGCCGGCCGAGCAGGCGACGTACTACGGCCGCGTCCGCGACATCGTCACCACAATGACCGATCGCGGGGTGCTGCATCCGCCCGAAGCGGCGGTGGCCGAACTGCAGGCCGTCACGCGGAGGGCGCTGGAAGCGGGGACGCCGAAGGTGTGAGGCCGGCCAGTGTGGTCGCGCCGGCCGGCTCCGGCGTCAGTACCGGCCTTCCTTGATGAAGCGTCCGTCCAACGAATAGACCGCCTCGGCGTCGTCGGTGTTGGCGATGTCCATGCGGATGACGAACTGCGGAGCCTCGTCGATGCGGTTGCGTTCGACCTCGACGCCCACCGCATCGCGGTCGTACTCCGGGACCGACGCACGTCTCATCAAGTCGGCCCTGACCTGGTCGAGGGTGTCTGCCGAGATGCTGTCGAAGCGGAAGCCTTCGCTTCGGTAACGGCCTTCGCTGACAGAGGCCACCGGGAATTCGCCGGGCGCGACGGCGACTTCGCCGCCACGGTCGCCGAGCCGGTACCGGACCAGGACCCCGCCAGAGTTCTGGATGATGCTCGCTGTGACCGGGGACACACCGTCCGCTGTCCCCTGGATGATGAACTCCTCGATGACGGGTGCGTCCAGAGGGACACGCGCAGCCGCCAGTTCACGTCGTGCCAGTTCAAACGACTTGGCGAAGTCCGCGGGGTCGAAGAACTCGGCGACGGTGCCGTCGGGTGTCGCCTGGACAACGTAATCATCGACGACGCCCTCGTCGGGTTCGATGGTCCCGGTGATCAATACCGGACCGTCCGGTCCGCGCCGTTCGATGACCACCTTGTCCAGTTCCGGTTCGGTGGAGTACGGCCGGACCGCCGCCACCATCGGGTCGGCGAGTGAGCCAAGCGTGTTCGGGTCGATGGCCGCGGCGTCGAAGGTCTTGTTCGCTCTTTCGGTGTTGGGCACGACTGACGAATTCGAGTACCCGTCACCGATGTTGA
The DNA here is from genome assembly GCF_016924115.1 of Gordonia sp. BP-119. Taxonomy (NCBI): domain Bacteria; kingdom Bacillati; phylum Actinomycetota; class Actinomycetes; order Mycobacteriales; family Gordoniaceae; genus Gordonia; species Gordonia sp. BP-119. Next base: position 39,720 of record NZ_JAFFZF010000021.1, on the reverse strand, counting down.
TCGTCCTGGCACGGCCGGTAGTGGGATCGAAGACGCGCGCAGAGGCCGACGGAGAGCCGATCTCGTAGTCGAGTTGCAGCACGTTGTGTACGCCCTGCGGGCCCGCGTATTCAGCGATTGCATCCAGCATCCGCCGATGGTGATCGGCGAGAGTCGCCGCGTTGTCTTCGTCGGCCTCGTCGTCGGAATCAATCGCGGAATCGAACCCGGAGAGCGACGGCCCCTCGACGTGCCACCCGCCGGCGACACCGAACAGCAAGGCGCCGGCCACGAGCAGGGTGACCGCGGGATAGACGAGCGCCCAGCGGCCGGGCTGATCGTCGAATTCGGGGGTCTCCGGCTGGTCGCGGGGCGGGAGAGCATCCGGCGGCAGTGTCGTGAACGGGGTGTCGGTCAGCGACTGGAAATTCCCCTTGGTCATCGAGGTGATCCAGCGCGCCCGGTACGCGGTGTCGTTCGGTGGGTTGATCCTCGCGGTGACCATCGTCGGTTGCGAGTCGTCGGCGGTCAGGCTGCTGCGGGTGAGCGCCTCGACCTCCACCTGCGGGGCGTCCGGCGACGTGGCGCGCCGGAACTCCGGCAGTTCCGACACCCGGGAAGCGCGGGGACTGACCGCGATGCCGGCGAAGACCAGGGGGATCCCGAAGAACAGCGCGACCCACCAGTCGTTGAATGCACCGAGGCCGACCCCGACCGCGATGAGCGACCCGGCGATCGTCGCGCGCAGGAGACGGAGTCGAACCCTGGTCCGGCGAGTCCTGGTCATGGGCCGTCCTTAGTCCTCGAACCGAATCGGGTGGACTGATCATAATGTCGGCGTCCTCGGTCGACCAGCGGCCGCGTACCGTTGTTGCTGACCTGACCCGCCCGGAGGGGGTGGGTCGCGACGGAACCGGGAACGATCAGGAGAAATGTTTCGGTGGGAAAGCTGAGCAACAGCATGTGGCGCCTTCTGGGCGCCCAGTCGACTCGCAACCAGTCGAAGTCGTTGGGTGTGATCAAGGACGCCGAAGCCCACACCGACTGGGCCGCCGAACTCGCCGACGACGCGTTCGGCGCGGAGGCCGAGAAACTCGACATCGCCGAGAAGCCCGCGGACCGCGCGAAATTCCTCGCCCTCGTCCGCGAAGCCGCCGACCGCACCATCGACCTGCGGCCGTTCGACGTCCAGTTGCAGGGCGCCCTCCGGCTCCTGGAGGGCGACATCGTCGAGATGGCCACCGGTGAGGGCAAGACGCTCGCCGGCGCCATCGCCGCGATCGGCCATGTGCTGCAGGGACATCAGGTCCACGTGATCTCGGTCAACGACTACCTGGCGACCCGCGACGCGGAGTGGATGAAGCCGCTGTTCGATGTCTTCGGCATCACCGTCCACGCGGTCTCGGAGAACTCGAGCCGCGAGGAACGGCGACGCGCCTACACCGGGGACGTCACCTACGGGTCGGTCAACGAGATCGGCTTCGACGTCCTGCGCGATCAACTCGCCCTGTCCGAAGCGGACCTCGTCTCGCCGACACCCGACGTGGCCATCATCGACGAGGCGGATTCGGTGCTCGTCGACGAGGCGCTCGTGCCGCTGGTGCTCGCCGGTTCGACCGAGACCGAGGTACCGGACGCGGCGATCCACGACGTCGTGTCGCGGATGAAGAACAAGCACTACGAGGTCGACGCGGAGGGCCGCAACGTCACCCTGACCGACGAGGGTGCGGTGTTCGTCGAGGAAGAACTCGGCGGCATCGACCTCTACAGCGAGGAACACGTCGGCACGACGCTCGTACACGTCAGCATCGCCATGCACGCCCACTATCTCCTCGAACGCGACATCCACTACATCGTCCGCGACGGCGGCGTGCACCTCATCAACGCCTCGCGCGGCCGCGTCGCGCAGCTCCAGCGCTGGCCCGACGGGGTGCAGGCCGCGGTCGAGCTCAAGGAAGGGCTGACGCAGACCGATTCGGGTGAGGTCATCGACACCATCACGGTGCAGGCACTGATCGGCCGCTACCCGAAGGTCTGCGGCATGACCGGCACCGCGCTCGCCGCCGGCGAGCAGTTCCGCCAGTTCTACGAACTGCGCGTCTCGCAGATCCCGCCGAACACCCCCAACGTCCGGACCGACCTGCCCGACCGGGTCTACGACACCAAGGCCAACAAGGTCGAGGCGATCGTCGCCTACGTCAAGGAGATCCACGAGACCGGACAACCCGTCCTCATCGGTACCCACGACGTGGCCGAGTCCGAGGAACTCGCGTACTTCCTCGACAAGGCCGGGGTGTCGTCGGTCGTGCTCAACGCGAAGAACGACGCCGAAGAGGCGAAGATCATCGCCGAGGCCGGCGCCCGGGACGCCGTCACCGTGTCCACCCAGATGGCCGGACGGGGCACCGACATCCGCCTGGGCGGTTCGAAGGACGACGCGGACGCCCACGACGAGGTCATCGAACTCGGCGGGTTGTGCGTCGTCGGCACGGGCCGCCACGACACCGAACGTCTCGACAGTCAGCTGCGCGGACGCGCGGGGCGTCAGGGCGATCCCGGTACGTCGGTGTTCTTCTCCAGCCTCGAGGACCCGGTCGTCACCAAGAACCTCGCGTTCAAACGAGATCCCGTGTCGCCCAACGAGGACGGTTCGATGGGCAGCAAGGGTGTCGACCTCATCGAGCAGGCCCAGCGGATCGCCGAGGGCGTGATGCTCGAACTCCACGCGAACACCTGGCGTTACAACAAGCTGGTCAATCAGCAGCGGGACATCATCGTCGAACGTCGTATGCAGATCCTGACCACCGACGCCGCGCTCGAAGAGCTGGCGGATCTGGAACCGGACCGCTACGCGCAGTTGACCGGGAGCACGACGACGGCGGAGACCACCACCGATGAGGCCGACGCCGAGAAGGCCGACGCCGAGAAGGCCGACGCCGAGAAGGCCGCGACCGATCACGGGGCCACCCCCGCCGTCGCGCCCGTGCCTCGCGAGGTGTTGTCACAGGCCGCGCGCGAGATCGTGCTCTACCATCTCGACCGCGCCTGGGCCGACCATCTCGCGTTCGTCTCCGACGTCCGCGCCAGCATCCACCTCCGGTCGCTGGGCAAGGAGAGCCCGCTGGACGAGTTCCACCGGCTGATCCTCGCCGAGTTCGCCGATCTGCCCGGTACGGCCCTCGCGAAGGCGCGTGAGACGTTCCGGGAGGCCGACATCACCCCCGACGGCGTCGACCTCGGGTCGGCGGATCTGCACCGGTCGACGACCACCTGGACCTACATGGTCCACGACAACCTGTTCTCCTCGGGCGGAGCGAAAACCCTGCAGGGCATCATCGGGATCTTCCGGTGACCGAGCCGGAGGCGGCGACCACGCCGGCTCCGGACCGGATCGTCACGGTCCCGAACGCGTTGAGCGTGCTTCGGCTCGCACTCATCCCGGTGTTCGTGTGGCTGCTCCTCGTCGAGAAGGCGGACGGCTGGGCCTTCGCCGTCCTCATGTTCTCGGGCTTCTCCGATTGGGCCGACGGCAAGATCGCGCGACTCCTCGACCAGTCGTCGAAGATCGGTGCGCTGCTCGACCCGGCCGCCGACCGGCTCTACATCGTGATCATCCCGATCGCGTTCGGCATCCGGGAGTTCCTGCCGTGGTGGCTGATCGGTGTGATCATCGCGCGCGACGTCCTGCTGTTCGCGTCTGCGCCGCTGTTGCGATCGCGGGGCGTGCTGGCGCTCCCGGTGCTCTACATCGGCAAGGCGGGGACCTTCGCGTTGATGAGCGCATTCCCGTGGCTTCTTGCCGGACAGCTCGATTCGATCGTGGGGACCATCGCCTACCCGATCGGCTGGGCTTTCATGATCTGGGGCGTCGGACTGTATCTGTGGTCCTTCGTCCTGTACTGGTATCAGACGATCCTGGTGATGCGGCTCATGCCGCCGCGTCACCCGGCAGGCGACTCGGCAGACAGTAGAGTCTGACGAGGACGAAAGGGGTTCGCGTGACCGACAGCAAAGTGCCAGAGACCTTGCGCTACACCGCGGAGCACGAGTGGATCGAGCGACTCGGGCCGACGACGGTGCGCGTCGGGATCACCGACTACGCCCAGGACGCCCTCGGCGACGTGGTGTTCGTCCAGCTACCCGAGAGCGGTGCGGAGGTGACCGTCGGCGAGTCGTTCGCCGAGGTCGAGTCGACGAAGAGTGTCTCGGACATCTTCGGGCCGCTCGCAGGCACGGTGTCGGCGGTGAACGACGCCCTCGACGCCTCGCCGGAACTGGTCAATTCGGACCCGTACGGCGAGGGGTGGCTGGTCGAGATCGAGGCGGCAGACGAGGCGACCCTCGACGAACACCTGGGTGAGGTACTCGACGCCGCGGGGTACCGCGCCGTCATCGAGGGGTGAGTTCTCCCGGCCGTGAACGGCCGGAGCCCCGATCGACCCGGCTGATCGCCTCCGGAACGATATGATCGTCGATGCCGGAGTCGACTCGCGCGCCGGTGGGATCGGCAGGACCGGTACGGTTACGGCAGTGGGAACGAGGCGCGACGTGACACCGATGCTCACGATCTCGCGCCGAGAACTACCCGGCCGCACAAGTCATGTAGATTCGACCGGCCATCGTGGCGAGAGCCGACGGGCACCGTCCCAGGCGATGCCGGCGGTTCCGAGAACGAGGTTGGCGACTGTGCGGTCGGCACTGACGACGACGAAGGAGAAGTGGTGAGCGAAAACGACAGGGACTTCGAGGCGCCGGTGGAGACCACATCGGTGTTCCGGGAGGAGTTCATCAATGAACTCGATGCCGGGACCAGCACCTCGAGTGAGCCGGCCGACACGGGGGTCGAACGACTCGCTCCCGGGACCGCGCTGCTTGTCGTGAAGCGAGGACCCAATGCGGGGTCGCGGTTCCTCCTCGATCAGCCGACGACCTCGGCCGGCCGGCACCCCGACAGCGACATCTTCCTCGACGACGTGACCGTCAGCCGTCGTCACGCCGAGTTCCGTCTCGGCGACAACGACTTTCAGGTCGTCGACGTGGGCAGCCTCAACGGTACGTACGTCAACCGCGAGCCGGTCGACACCGCGTCGCTGAGCAATGGCGACGAGGTTCAGATCGGCAAGTTCCGTCTGGTGTTTCTCAGCGGTCCGCGCGACGAAGCAGACGCCTGACACCCGTGACGGCGTCCACGGCCCCCCGCGGCGAAGGATCGATGTCGATCGGCACGGTTCTCGCCCAATTGCGTGATGACTTCCCGGACATCACGATCTCGAAGATCCGATTCTTGGAGTCGGAGGGTCTGGTGACCCCGGAGCGGGCTCCGTCGGGGTATCGGCGGTTCAGTCAGGCCGACTGCGAACGGCTGCGGTTCGTGCTGACCGCGCAGCGGGACCGGTATCTCCCGCTGAAGGTGATCAAGGAACAGCTCGACGCGATCGACAACGGCAACGGCGGTTTCGGTCCTGGCGGAACGCGCGTGCTGTCCGCGGCCCGCGGGACCGTGGCGCCGGCCACCGACTTCGGTGCGCGCGCCGGACGCGTCTCCCGGGAGTCGCTGATCGAACGCACCGGGGTGGATTCGGCGTTCGTCACCGAACTCCAGCGCAACGGCCTGTTGGCCGCCGGGCCCGCCGGGTTCTTCGACGAGGACGCCGTACGGCTCGTCGAGGCGGCCGCGGCCCTGGCCAGTTACGGCCTGGAGACGCGTCATCTCCGGGCATTCAAGGTGTCCGCAGATCGCGAGGCGGGCCTCGTCGCCCAGATCGCCAACCCGATCGCCAAGGGCAAGGGCACCGGTGCGCGCGACCGTGCCGAGGAACTCGTGCGCGAGATCGCGGCCTTGTCGGTGACGCTGCACACGCAGTTGGTCAAGGCGGCCGTCAAGGGTGCGCTGGACTGAGATCGCGGTGCGCGCGTGCGACCGCCGCACCGGACTGAACAGCGACGATCCGTCGAGGGCATCCGCTGAGGGGATCCGCTGGGGCGCCGCGAGTCGGCCGCCGCTGTCCGCTCAGTCGGTGTAGCGTCGAGGTCACTGAATCGAGCGCCGTACAAGGCGTCTGGGAGGTGCGAGATGAGCGAGATGCGTGTGGTGGGCATCAGGGTCGAACCCCCGCAGAGTCAGCCGGTGTTGTTGCTGCGCGAGGTCGAGGGCGAACGCTACCTGCCGATCTGGATCGGGCAGAGTGAAGCTGCGTCGATTGCGCTGCGGCAGAAGGGGATCGAGCCTCCTCGTCCGTTGACCCACGATTTGATCGTGAACCTCATCAAGGAGTTCGGGCAGACCCTCGTCGAGGTCCGGATCGTCGACATGCAGGAGGGCACCTTCTACGCCGAGATGATCTTCACCGGCGATCTGCGGGTGTCGGCGCGGCCGTCGGATTCGATCGCGGTCGCGATGCGTGCCGAGGTGCCGATCATCGCCGACGAAGAGGTTCTCGCCGAGGCGGGGTTGCTGATCCCGGACGAGGATTCCGACGAGTCCGCCGAGGTGCAGCCCGAAGAGGTCAAAGAGGACGAGGTCGAGAAGTTCAAGGAGTTCCTCGACAACGTGTCCCCGGACGACTTCAAGGCAAGCGGCGCCTGACCGGTTCGTGGAATCCGTCGACGAACGTGTTCGCCGACCGGAACCGAAACTCAGATCACGGAATCGACACCGCCCGATCACCATTTGTCTTGATCTCAAGTTGAGGTTGAGTGTCGTGGCGAGTCGCGTTGATCCACCGTCCTCCGCCGCATAGCGTCATCAGCGACATCGAGCACCGGACACGGGCCGATGAAGATGATCGGCCGACCGGAAACAGCCTGGACCGCGTACTGTGGACGTGGACGTCAGGCACCGTGGTGCGGCGTCCGATCCGAGCTTTGCGAGGGAGTCAGAAGTGGGCGATCGTCCGGTCGACAGCGAAACGACGTCGAGCGACCAGTCACCCGATCGTCCGGTGGGCGAGCGTCCCGACGCCGTCCCGACCCAGGGCAGTCTCGGCGACATCGCCCCGGGCCTCTTCCCGGACGACACGGTGCCCGACGAGCTCGTCGGCTACCGGGTGCCGAGCGCCTGCCAGATCGCCGGGATCACCTACCGCCAGCTCGACTACTGGGCCCGCACCTCGCTGGTCGTCCCGTCGATCCGTGGAGCGGCTGGTTCCGGAAGCCAGCGCCTGTACTCGTTCAAGGACATCCTCGTCCTCAAGATCGTCAAGCGTCTGCTCGACACCGGGATCTCCCTGCAGAACATCCGCGTCGCCGTCGACCACCTCCGTCAGCGCGGTGTCGAGGACCTCGCGAAGATCACCCTGTTCTCGGACGGTACGACCGTGTACGAGTGCACCTCGGCCGAAGAGGTCGTCGACCTCCTGCAGGGCGGGCAGGGCGTGTTCGGCATCGCCGTCAGCGGCGCGATGCGCGAACTCACCGGCACCATCGCCGACTTCCCCGGCGAGCGGGCCGACGGCGGTGTCAGTGAGACCGCACCCGAGGACGAACTCGCTGCGCGACGCAAGAACCGCGCCCGTCGCACCGGGTAGTCGAGACTCCGCGTAGACTGGCCCCGCGTCGCTACGCTGCGGGAGAGCGCCGTCGGATACTCATCGCCGGCGGCCGCCGAAGGAGCAACACCTCTCCGTCAAACTCTCAGGCACCCAGGACCGCGGTGGTGACGACGTCTCTGGAAAGTGACGATCCGTCGTCCGCCCACGGTGAAAGGCGATCGCGCAGAGTTGCGCAGCGCCGAATCTCTCAGGCGTCACATCGGCTGTGGCCGAAGACATGACAGAGGGGGAGGGTCAGCAGCCGGTCTGTGTACCGGCGCCTGCGAGAGGTTGCCCGCCACCGTGTCCACCACTGAAGCGACCCCGTCCGACGCCCCAGAAGGATCCAGCCCAGAAGGATCCAGCCCAGAAGGTTCCAGCCCGGATCCCACTCCGGCCGCTCCCCAGCTGTCGGCCGCCTTCGTCGACCGCCATGTCGGTCCGGACGCCGACGAGACCCGCCGGATGCTCGAGGCGATCGGCGCGGCTTCCCTCGATGATCTGGCGCACCGTGTCATACCCGCAGTCATCGCCGACGAACTCGATTCCGATGTCCTGGGGGCGCTGCCCGCACCGCTGAGCGAGAGTGCGGTCCTCGCACAACTCGGTGACCTCGCAGCCCGCAACACCGTGGCCCGGTCGATGATCGGGCTCGGCTACTACGGAACCCACACGCCCGGCGTCATCCTGCGCAACGTGCTGGAGAACCCCGCCTGGTACACCGCGTACACGCCGTATCAGCCGGAGATCAGCCAGGGACGTCTCGAGGCGCTGCTGAACTTCCAGACCATGGTCGCCGACCTCACCGGCATGGAGGTGGCCAATGCCTCCATGCTCGACGAGGCCACCGCGGCCGCCGAGGCGATGACGCTGATGCGTCGCGCGGGCAAGTCGAAGTCGAACCGCGTGATCGTCGACGCGGACCTGTTCCCGCAGACGCGTGCCGTCCTCGACACGCGCGCCGAGCCCCTGGGCATCGAGGTCGTCGAGGCCTCGTTGCACCCCGATCTGCCCGGATGCGGACTGCCGGACGGCGACTTCTTCGGCGTGATCCTCCAGGTGCCCGGCGCATCGGGTCGCATCGTCGACGCCACCGCGATCGTCGACGCCGCGCACGAGCGCGGCGCTCTCGTCGCGGCCGGTGCCGATCTCCTGGCGATGACACTGGTCACGCCGCCCGGCGAGCAGGGAGCCGACGTCTGCTTCGGCACGACGCAACGCTTCGGTGTGCCGATGGGCTTCGGCGGACCGCACGCGGGTTACCTCGCCGTCGGGTCGAAGCACGCCCGACAGCTTCCCGGGCGGCTCGTCGGCATCTCCAAGGATGCCGACGGCAACCTGGCCTACCGACTCGCGCTGCAGACCCGCGAACAGCACATCCGCCGGGAGAAGGCCACGAGCAACATCTGCACCGCGCAAGTGCTGCTGGCGGTGATGGCCGCCATGTACGCCTCGTACCACGGGGCGGACGGCCTGCGTGCCATCGCACGACGCACCCACGACGCAGCGGCCCGGATCGCCGACTCGATCGCCGCGGGCGGGTTCTCGGTGGCACACGCGAACTTCTTCGACACCGTCGAGGTGCACGCACCCGGTCAAGCCGACACGATCCTCGCCCGCGCCCGCCACGACGGGATCAACCTGCGACGCGTCGACGCCGACACCATCGGCATCGCCTGTGACGAGACGACGACCGACGCCGACATCGATGCCGTCCTGCGGGCCTTCGACGTCGCCGGCGTCACCCCGCGGGCACTCGCGCAGCCGATCGAGAATCGCACCAGCGAGTACCTGACCCACCCGGCGTTCAACCGGTACCGCACCGAGACCGCGATGCTGCGTTACCTGCGGGCCCTGTCGGACAAGGACATCGCGCTCGACCGCAGCATGATCCCGCTCGGGTCGTGCACGATGAAACTCAACGCCACCACCGAGATGGAACCCATCACGTGGCCCGGCTTCGCCCAGCTGCACCCCTTCGCCCCGGCCGACGACACCGCGGGCATCCGCGAGCTGATCACCACGCTCGAGGGCTGGCTCGTGGCGGTCACCGGTTACGACCGCGTCAGCCTCCAGCCCAACGCGGGTTCACAGGGGGAGTTCGCGGGACTGCTTGCCATCCGCGGCTACCACCTCAGCCGCGGCGACGTCGACCGGGATGTCTGCCTCATCCCGTCGAGCGCCCACGGCACCAATGCCGCGTCGGCCGTCATGGCCGGAATGCGCGTCGTGGTGGTCGGGTGCCGCGAGAACGGCGACGTCGACCTCGACGATCTGCGCGCCAAGATCGCGGCAAACGAAGGCCGGGTCGCGGCGATCATGATCACGTACCCGTCGACGCACGGCGTCTTCGAGCACGACGTCCGCGACGTCTGCGGCGCGGTGCACGACGCCGGCGGCCAGGTCTACGTGGACGGCGCCAACCTCAACGCGCTCGTCGGTGTCGCACGGCCGGGTCATTTCGGCGGTGACGTCAGCCATCTCAACCTGCACAAGACGTTCTGCATCCCGCACGGCGGCGGCGGGCCCGGCGTCGGGCCCGTCGCGGTCCGGGAGCATCTGGCCCCGTTCCTCCCCGGACACCCGCTCGCCGACGAGCTGCCCGGGTCGGCCACGATCGCCGCGGCCCCGTACGGCTCGGCGGCGATCCTGCCGATCACCTATGCCTACATCGCGATGATGGGCGCAGACGGTCTCCGGCGGGCGACGCTCACGGCGATCACCGCCGCCAACTACGTCGCCAAGCGGCTCGGTGAGCACTATCCGGTGCTCTACACCGGCGAGGACGGCTTCGTCGCCCACGAGTGCATCCTCGACCTCCGGGCCATCACCAAGGCCACCGGCGTCACCGTCGACGACGTGGCAAAACGACTCGCCGACTACGGTTTTCACGCACCGACCATGAGTTTCCCGGTGGCCGGCACGCTGATGGTCGAGCCCACCGAGAGCGAGAACCTCGACGAGATCGACGCGTTCTGCGATGCGATGATCGCCATCCGCGGCGAGATCGAACTCGTCGGACGAGGGGAGTGGCCCGCCGAGGACAATCCGCTCCGCGGCGCCCCGCACACGGCCGAGTCGCTCGTCGGCGAGTGGGACCACCCGTACTCGCGGGAAGTCGCCGTCTACCCGCAGGGACTGCCGTCCGCAGGCGGCCGGGCGAAGGTGTGGCCGGCCGTCCGGCGGATCGACGGGGTGTACGGCGACCGCAACCTGGTGTGCAGCTGCCCGCCGATCGAGGCCTACAGCAGCTGACTTCTTCATCGTCTTAAGCTCCTCACCTGTTCGTTGAGCAGGTGAGGAGCGCAGCCACGAACCGTGTCGAAACGACCCGTCCTCGCGAGCTCTAACCCCCCGCGCTTCCCGACGGCACCGAGGGCGGCGTGGAGCTCGCCGGAACGCTGGCCGGCCCGTAGACGAGCCGGTTGATGGCGACGATCGCGCCGTTCTCGGGTGTCGGCATCGGATCGGGCGTGCGCGGGAACGTCACGGTCGGGGTCGGGGAGGGCATCGGGGCGTCGCCGCGGAAACCGAGCTCGGTCAGCAACTGCAACTGCTCGGGCTCCGAGGCGAACTGGATGAACTCGGCGACGGCATCGGCTGCCGACTCGGAGACCTCGGGACCCGACATCCGGATGACAGGGTAGTCGGCGATCGGCGTCGGACCCGACGGGATGAGTTCGGCCAGGCGTGCGCGGTCGTCCTCGCGGGTCATCTGGAACAGGCGTTGTTCGGTGATGGGCACGACGTGGATCTCCGCTCGGGCCGCGTCCGGCGCGTCGGCGATGGCCGTTGCCGCGCCCTGGGGTGTCCCGTCCGGGGAGAGCGGCGCGCCCTCCAGCATGGCGCGGACACTGGAACTGACCCGCGGCGACTCGGCGTCGGCGGTGGTCAGCGGTCCGGTGGTCCGGGTGACGCGTGTCGCGACCGCCTGGGCGGCCAACGCGCTGGCGTCGGACTGTGCTCCGATCGGCATCGCCATGCGCAACGATCCCCAACCCTGGAGTCCGAAGTCGGCGAGTGAGTTGTCGCGGCGCTGCAGGGTGGGGATCTGTGACCAGTCGAGGCGGCCGGTCAAGGAGCTGTTGAGCTCGGGGGACACCGCCAGCACGACCGGCGTCGAGACCAGCGATCGGGTGTTGCCCTCGATCGCATCGGGTTTCGCCGCCGCCAGATCTGCCGACCACACCGACGACTGCGGCACCCAGGCGGCCGGGTACGCGCCCATCGACATGGTGTCCCACGACCCCGACAGACCGTCGAGGGTGATCTTCGCGTCGCCCGGCCGGACGTCGACGCTGACGCATTTGTCGCGCACGACGGGGTTCGTCTCGCCGAAGTTGCGGGCGACGGCCGCCAGTCCCGGCGCAATATCCGGATCGGCGACGATCGGTACCGACTCACGACCCTCGACGCACTGCGCGGCGGCCTCCTCGGCCTGGCGATCGATCTGATCGCCGAGGTCCTGCCAGATGACGACGACGGCCGCGACGAGCAGGATCGACAAGAGTGCGGCGACGACACCTCGGCTCACGCCGCGGCTTCGGATGCTCTCCCCGCCGCTACTCCGGTGATGTGCCAACGCCGATGCCCTCCCTGCTCGGTGCGTCCCTCGCCCGGTCGGCCGTGGCGAGCCGGTGCGCAGTGCAGGGTACGACGATACGCCGTGCCGATCCTCGGCAGTTCGGCACGGTCGTATCGCCTACGTGGAACCCGGTGCTCAGCCGGCCGGGTTCGCCGCCTTGTACTCGCGGCGACGGCGGTGCAGGATCGGCTCGGTGTAGCCGCTCGGCTGCGTCGTGCCCTCGAGGATCAGCTCCTTGGCCGCCTGGAAGGCGATGTTGGAGTCGAAGTCCGGCGCCAGCGGGCGGTAGGTCGGGTCACCGGCGTTCTGCCGGTCGACGACCGGGGCCATCCGCTCGAGCGAGGCCACCACGTCGGCCTCGCCGACGATGCCGTGGCGCAGCCAGTTCGCCAGCAGCTGGCTCGAGATCCGAAGCGTCGCACGGTCTTCCATGAGAGCGACGTCGTGGATGTCGGGGACCTTGGAGCAGCCGACACCCTGGTCGATCCATCGCACCACGTAACCGAGGATGGACTGGCAGTTGTTGTCGAGTTCCTGCTGCTTCTCCTCGTCGGACCAGTCCGTCTTCGGCGCGAGCGGGATGGTGAGGACGTCCTCGACCCGGGCGGGATCGCGCTTGGCGATCTCGTCCTGGCGCTCGAAGACGTCGACGAGGTGGTAGTGCAGCGCGTGCAGTGTCGCAGCCGTCGGCGAGGGGACCCACGCGGTCGTGGCGCCGGCCTTCGGATGCCCGATCTTCTGCTCGAGCATGTCGGCCATCAGGTCGGGCATGGCCCACATGCCCTTGCCGATCTGCGCCTTGTGCTGCAGGCCCGCGTGCAAGCCGGTGTCGACGTTGAAGTTCTCGTACGCGCCGATCCAGGTCTGCTGTTTCATCTCGGCCTTGCGGACCATCGGCCCGGCCTCCATGGACGTGTGGATCTCGTCGCCGGTGCGGTCGAGGAAGCCGGTGTTGATGAACACGACGCGCTGCTCGGCCGCCTTGATGCAGGCCTTGAGGTTCACCGTGGTGCGGCGCTCCTCGTCCATGATCCCGACCTTGAGCGTGTTCTCGGGCAGGCCGAGGACCTTCTCCACACGGCCGAACAGTTCGACGGTGAAGGCGACCTCGTCGGGGCCGTGCATCTTCGGCTTCACGATGTAGACCGATCCGGTCCGCGAGTTCTGTAGACCCTCTGCTTGCGATCCATTCGGCCCGCTCGCTTCGCTCCCGGCGCCGCTCAAACCGTGGATGCCGATCAGTGACGTGATCAGACCGTCGAGGATGCCCTCGGGAACCTCGTTGCCATCGGCGTCGAGAATCGCGTCGTTGGTCATCAGGTGGCCCACGTTGCGGACGAACAGCAGCGAACGCCCGTGCAGGTCGAAGGTGGTGCCGTCCGGCGCGGTGTACTCGCGGTTGCCGTTGAGCACGCGCGTGAAGGTCTTCCCGCCCTTGGTGACCTCTTCGGACAGGTCGCCCTTGTTGAGGCCCAGCCAGTTCCGGTACCCGACGACCTTGTCCTCGGCGTCGACCGCAGCGACCGAGTCCTCGAAGTCCATGATCGTGGTGATCGCGGATTCGACGACGACGTCCTTGATTCCGGCCGGGTCGGTGGACCCGATGGGCGAGGACGGATCGATCTCGATGTCGAGGTGAAGACCGTTGTTGCGCAGCAGGATCGAGGTCGGCGAAGCCGCGTCGCCGCGGTAGCCGACGAACGCGGTCGGGTCGGCCAGGGTGGAGGTCTTGTCGCCGTCCAGCGTCACCTGCAGCGCGCCGTCGGTGACGGCGAACGCCCGCACATCGGTGTAGCTGCACTGTTCGAGCGGCACGGCCTGGTCGAGGAAGTCCTTGGCGTAGGCGATGACCTTGTCACCGCGCACCTTGTTGTACGACGAACCCTTCTCCGCGCCGTCGGCCTCGGAGATCGCGTCGGTGCCGTAGAGCGCGTCGTACAGCGAACCCCAGCGGGCGTTCGAGGCGTTCAGCGCGAACCGCGCGTTGAGGATCGGGACCACGAGCTGCGGGCCCGCGGTGTCGGCGATCTCGCGGTCGACGTTCGACGTGGTGATCTGGAAGTCGGCGGGGACCTCAGCGAGGTAGCCGATCTCGGTCAGGAACGACTTGTAGGAGTCGAAGTCGGCGCTGCCGGGGGTGAGGTCGGCGTCCTTGTGATCGCGGTGCCAGGCGTCGAGCTTGGTCTGCAGGTCGTTGCGGACGGCGAGCAGTTCGCGGTTGCGCGGGGCGAGATCGGCGATGACCGAGGCCGCACCGGCCCAGAAGGCGTCCGCATCTACACCGGTACCGGGCAACGCCTCGTTGTTGATGAAGTCGTGCAGGACGGTAGCGACCTGCAACCCGTTGACGGTGATCCGGTCAGACATGGCAGCCTTTCTCGAGCGAATGACGACGCATACATGCTACTCGTCGGTAACGGCGGACGGCAGGCGCCTCCCGCCGGGCACGGTCGCGAGGTCCGCGAGCTCCGTACAGATGGTGAGCAACCGCGTCCGCAGGGTCATTCCCCGTTCGGCGATCGCCGACTGCTCGCGCACGTAGTCGGCCCTGCCGGCGGCTGTCTCGATGCGGACCGGCTCGTAACCGAGGTCGCTGAGATCGTAGGGACTGGCGCGCATGTCGAGGTCGCGGGCTCGGAGTGCCAGCGCGAAGCAGTCGAGCGTCAGGTCCGACGGCACGAGCGGCGCGAGGGTGAAGCAGTACCGGTAGAGGTCCATCGTCGCGTGCAGGCAACCCGGTTGTTCGTGCGCGATCTGCGTCACCCGGCTCAACGTGGTGTCGTTGCGCGGACGCGCCGGGTCGGTGAAGAACCGGTAGGCATCGAAGTGGGTGCACCGCAGCGGCATCGACTCGACGACCGCGTCGGTGCCCGCGGACCCCAATCGCAGCGGCAGGTCGTGCCGGGTGTCGTCGGTGCGGTAGACCATCGCCCACTCGTGCAGGCCGAAACAGCCGAGCCGAGCGGGTCGTCGGGCGGTGGCGCCGAGCATGTCCACGGCGGCGGCGAGCGCTTCGCCGCGGTGCCGGAGATAGGCGTCGCCGACGCTCACACCGGCGGCGGTCTGCTCGTAGCCACGCAGGCCGAGGAACTCGTCGCCGTCCTCGATCGTCACACCGAACCCGGGATGCCAGCGCAGCACGTGCGCCGGACGTGACGAGTAGTAGGTGAACAAGAAGTCGATCACCGGGTGACGGGCGCCGCGACGCCGGGCGTCGAGGTAGGGGCCGATCAGCTCCTCCACCGCCCGCCGATGGGCGTCGCGGCGTGCTCGCCACTCGTCGGCGTCCAGGACCTGCGCCGCCAGGTCGAGATCCGGATGTTCCAGTTGCGCGGTCATCGTGGTCACACCCGGTGTGTCTCGTCGCGGACGTTGCCGACGAACTCCTCCACCAGGTCGGCGAGCGGGACGATGCCGATGGTGCGGCCGCTGTCGTCGACCACCGCGCCCAGATGCGAACTGGTCCGCCGCAGCACTCCCGTGGCCTCGTCGAGGGGCGTCGTCGAATCGATGACCGGCAGCGGCCGGATCTTGTCGACGCCGATGATGGTGTCCGGTCCGACGTGCTCGTCGAGGATCTCGTCGAGTACGTCCTTGAGGTGCAGATAGCCGGTGAAGGTGCCGTCGGGTCCGCGGACGGGGAACCGGGAGAACCCCGTCTCGCCGACCGCTTTCTCCACCGCACCCAGGGTCGGTCCGATGCCGCCGGAACCGGACACCTGCACACCGACACTGCGCATCTGGTCCAGCGGGATCATCACCTCCGACACCGTGCGGCCGATGGATTGCAGGGCGCGGGTCAGTCGTTCGTGCTCCTCGGCGTCGATGAGGCCTTCCTGCTTGGACTCGCCGACCATCTCGGCCAGCTCGCCCAGCGACACCGTGGACTCGAGTTCGTCCTTCGGTTCCACTCGGAGGAGCCGCAGGGAGATGTTTGCCAGCCAGTTGTAGAACGCGATCAACGGCCGGACCAGACGGATGAAGAGCAGATGTGCCGGCACGAGGAGCATCGCGGACGACTCCGGGCCGGCCAGCGCGATGTTCTTCGGCACCATCTCACCCAGCAGGATGTGCAGCACCACGACCAGCGACAGCGCGATGGCGAACGAGATCGGGTGGAGAAGGGCATCGGGAACGTGCGCCAGGTGCAGCGGCGCCTCGATGAGATGCGCGACCGCGGGCTCGCCGACCCGGCCGAGCAGGATCGAGCAGATCGTGATGCCGAGCTGCGCACCGGCCAGCATCAGCGACAGCCGTTCGCCGGCGTGGATGACGGTCCTCGCGCGGCTCTTGCCGCTCTCGGCGAGGGCTTCGAGGCGGTCGCGTCGAGCCGAGATCAGGGAGAACTCGGCACCCACGAAGAACGCGTTGCCGGCCAGGAGGACGACGGTCAGCCCGACCGCCCACAGATCACCGCCCATGCGGGTCCTCCTGGATGTGCGACGGTTCGCCGTTTCGTTCGGAAGCGGCGGAGAGGTCTCGGTCCGCGTGAGCCGCCCGGACCTGATCCGCGGGAGCCGGCCGGATGGCGACCACGTCGACCCGGCGTCCGTCCATCTGGGTGACGGTCGCACGCCAGGTGACGTCGGGGCCGCGGTCGGGCGACTGGGCGGTGTCGTCGTCGGTCTCGCCGACGGCCGAGCGTCGTGGGAGGTCCACCTCGTCGTCGACGGTGGGGATGCGTCCCAGGCAGTACATGACGAGTCCACCCAGCGTGTCGTAGGGCCCTTCGGGGGCGTGGTAGCCGACGGCGTCGTACAGCTCGTCGATGCGCAGCAGTCCGGCACAGAGGTAACCGTTGCCGTCGACCGCGACGTCGGCGCGTTCGTCGTCGTGTTCGTCGGTGACGTCGCCGAGGATCTCCTCGATGAGGTCTTCGGTGGTGACGATGCCGGCGGTCCCGCCGTATTCGTCGATCACGACGCACAGCTCCATCCCGTCGGCGCGGATGCGTTCCATCAGCGCGTCACCGTCGAGGCTGGCCGGCACACGTGGCACCGGCCGGGCGATCGAGGTGACCGAGGTGGTGGCCTGTCGCTCGGGCGGAACGGTGAAGGCCTGTTTGATGTGCACGACCCCGACGAGGTCGTCGAGGTCGCCGTCGATGACGACCGGGAAACGGGAGTGCCCGGTGCGCGACGACGCCATGACGAGGTCGCGGACGGAGTCGGCGCGGTCGAGACAATCGATGGTCACGCGGGGGGTCATCAGGTCCTCGGCGGTCAGTTCGCCGAAGCGCAGCGAGCGGTCGACGAGGGTCGCCGTCTGCTGGTCGAGGGCACCGCGACGTGCCGAGTTACGGACGAGCGAGACGAGTTCCTGGGGCGACCGCGCGGAGGCCAGCTCATCGGTCGGTTCGATGCCGAGTCGGCGGACGATCCAGTTCGCCGTGCCGTTCAATCCGTTGATCGCCCAGCGGAAGACCGCGGAGAACACGGTCATCGGGCCGGCGGTGGCCCGCGCCACCGCGAGCGGCTTGGCGATCGCGAGGTTCTTCGGGATGAGCTCGCCGAGCACCATCGACAGGGAGGTCGCGATCACCAGCGCGAGGATGAGCGAGGTCGCCGAGGCCACCGACTCGCCGACGCCGAGTGCGGTCAGCGGCGGCCGGAGGATCCGGGCGAGGACCGGTTCGGCGATGTAGCCGGTGATGAGGGTCGTGATCGTGATGCCCAGCTGCGCGCCCGACAGCTGGAACGACAGGGTGGAGTGCGCGCGTTGGACCATCCGAGAACGACGGTCCGCGCGATCGGCCACGTCGGCGGTGATCGTCGACCGCTCCAACGCGGTGAGGGAGAACTCGGCCGCCACGAACAGCGCCGTCCCGAGCGTCAGCGCGATGAATCCGACGAGACTCGCGACCAGGAGCAGGATCTCCACGTCACCACCCGCCCGGCAGGGGCCGTCCTTCGGCGAAGCCGGCGGGCGACTGGATGCCCAACACCACCTTGTCGTGGAGTTCGCGCAGGTTGCGGGCGCCGGTGTACGTGGCCGTGCTGCGGACGCCCGCACAGATGTGGTCGATGACGTCCTCGACGCCGGGCCGCTCCGTGTTCAGGCGGATCCGTGAACTCGAGATGCCTTCTTCGAACAAGCTCTTGCGTGCTCGGTCGTAGGTGCTGTCGCCGCTCGACCGGGCCGCGACCGCCCGCTTCGAGGCCATGCCGAAACTCACCTTGTACGGACCCCGCTCGTCCACGAGCAGGTCGCCCGGTGACTCGTGGGTCCCGGCGAACCACGAGCCGACCATCACGTTCGACGCCCCGGCGGCCAGTGCGAGCGCGACATCGCGCGGGTGTCGGACACCGCCGTCGGCCCAGACCGCTGCACCGTGTCCCGCGGCGACCGCGGCGCATTCGGCGACCGCCGAGAACTGGGGACGCCCGACGCCGGTCATCATGCGGGTGGTGCACATCGCGCCCGGCCCGACACCGACCTTGATGATCGACGCGCCGGCGTCGATGAGGTCGAGCGTGCCCTCGGCCGACACGACATTGCCGGCCGCGATCGGGACGCCGAGGTCGGCGTCGGCGACCGCGGACAGCGCGGTGAGCATCTTCTCCTGATGGCCGTGCGCGGTGTCGATCACCAGTAGATCACCTCCCGCGGCGACCAACGCGCGAGCCTTGCCCACGACGTCGCCGTTGATGCCGACGGCCGCCGCGATCCGCAGGGCGCCGGCGGAGTCGAGGTTCGGCGTGTAGATCGCATGCCGCAGGGCACCGACGCGGTTGAGCACCCCGGCGAGCCGGCCGTCGGGTTCGACGAGCACGGCCAGGCCCAGGTGCAGGTCACCCAGCGCGTCGAAGACCTCGCGGGGCGGGGTGTCGACGGGCAGCGTCACGATGTCGGGGTCGGCGATCTCGCGGACCCGGGCGAACCGGTCGACGTCGCGGCACCGCCTCTCGGTCACGACACCCACCGGCCGGCCGTCCTCGACCACGACGGCCGCGCCGTGGGAACGCTTCGGGATCAACGCGACCGCATCGGTGACCGACGCGTCCGGGTCGAGGGTGACGGGTGTGTCGGCCACCAGGTGCCGTGACTTCACGAAGGCGATGGACGCGGCGGCCGCCTCGATGGGCAGGTCCTGGGGGAGGACCACGAGCCCACCGCGCCGGGCCACCGTCTCGGCCATGCGCTTGCCCGCCACCGCCGTCATGTTCGCCACGACCAGCGGGATCGTGGTACCGCTGCCGTCCGACGTCGACAGGTCGACGTCGAATCGGGAACTGACATCCGACCTGCCGGGGACGATGAACAGATCGTCGTAGGTCA
Source organism: Gordonia sp. BP-119 (assembly GCF_016924115.1). Taxonomy (NCBI): domain Bacteria; kingdom Bacillati; phylum Actinomycetota; class Actinomycetes; order Mycobacteriales; family Gordoniaceae; genus Gordonia; species Gordonia sp. BP-119. The sequence goes on along the minus strand of NZ_JAFFZF010000021.1, from coordinate 20,349 downwards.
GATCATGTGTCGGCCGGTGGCCTTCGATGAATCGCACTGGGGTTCGCAGGCTCCTATTCGGTCACTTCGGAGCGGTCGCCGCTCCACAGTGTGTGGAACGTGCCCTCCTTGTCGATGCGCTGGTAGGTGTGCGCACCGAAGAAGTCGCGCAAACCCTGGGTCAGCGCGGCCGGCAGCCGTTCGGCGCGCAGACCGTCGTAGTACGACAGCGACGACGCGAAGGCCGGCACGGGTATACCGAGCAGCGTCGCGGTCGAAACCACCCGGCGCCAACTGTCGATGCCGACCTCGACGGCTTCGCGGAAGTACGGCGCGAGAAGCAGGCTCGGAAGGGCGGGGTCGTCGTGGTAGGCCTCACGGATGCGGTTGAGGAACTGTGCCCGGATGATGCAGCCGCCGCGCCAGATGGTGGCCAGTGCTCCGCGGTCGACATCCCAGCCGTACTCGGCGCTGCCGGCGGCGATCTGATCGAAGCCCTGGGCGTAGGCGACGACCTTGGAGGCGTACAGGGCGGTCTTGATGTCGTTGACGAAGCTCTCGCGGTCGGCGGGGGCCGAGCCGAGGTTGCCCGACGACAGGCCGCGCGCGGCGACGCGCTGATCGGTGGCGCTCGACAGGGCGCGGGCGAACACGGCCTCGGCGATCCCGGTCGTCGGGATGCCCAGGTCGAGTGCGGACTTCACGGTCCAGCGGCCGGTGCCCTTCTGACCCGCGGCGTCGACGATGACGTCGACCAGCGGCTTGCCGGTCTCGTCGTCGACCTGGCTGAGGACCTCCGCGGTGATCTCGATCAGGTAGCTCTCGAGTTCGGTGGTGTTCCAGTCACGGAAGACGTCGGCGATCTCCGAGACCGGCATGTCCAGGGCCTTGCGCATGAGGTCGTAGGCCTCGCCGATGAGCTGCATGTCGGCGTACTCGATGCCGTTGTGCACCATCTTGACGAAGTGGCCGCTGCCGTCGGGCCCGATGTGGGTGCAGCACGGTTCGCCGTCGACCTGGGCGGCGATGGACTCGAGGAGGGGCCCGAGCGACTCGTAGGACTCGGCGGGTCCGCCCGGCATGATCGACGGGCCGTTGAGCGCGCCCTCTTCGCCGCCGGAGATGCCCGCGCCGACGAAGTTGAGTCCGCGGGCCGACATCGCGGCCTCGCGCCGGATGGTGTCGGTGTAGAGGGCGTTGCCGCCGTCGATGATGATGTCGCCGGGTTCCATCGCGTCGGCGAGTTCCTCGATGACCGCGTCGGTCGCGTCGCCCGCCTTCACCATGATGAGGACCCGGCGCGGACGCTCGAGTGCGGCCACGAACTCGGCCACCGTCTCGGTGCGGATGAAGTTGCCGTCGCCGCCGTGGTTTTCGAGCAGCGCGTCGGTCTTGGCGATGCTGCGGTTGTGCAGCGCGACCGTGTACCCGTGACGGGCGAAGTTGCGTGCGATGTTCGAACCCATGACGGCCAGGCCGGTGACACCGATCTGGGCCTTCGCGGAGGAGGACGATGCGTCGACATTGTTCATGCGGACAGCCTATTGCCTCTGTGTCCGAAGCGGCGATCTGCCTCCACGTGTGACGGCGGGCAGATGAGGCCGGGGGGCAGGAGTCGTCAGAACGCCGACATGAGTCGGTTGAGCTCGGTCAGCCACGGGATCGCGACCGCGAGTGTCGGCAGGACCAGGATCGCGGCGGCGGCGATGTAGGCGCCGGCCGCGAGAACGCGTGCGGGACGGTCGTCGCGGAGCCGGTGGACGCGGGTCAGGGTGGTCGGCCCGCCGACCGCCATCGCCCCGCGGGGAGCCACCGCGTCGGCGCACGCGACCAGTGCGCGACCCAGTGTCGTCGGGGTGGTCGCGCGGACGGCCTGGTCGTCGGCCAGTGCCTCGACGAGCAGTTCCGCGGCGCCGAGCGCCGAGCTGCTGCGGACGAAGCGGGGGAACGCCTCGTGCAACGCGATGAAGGCCTCGAGGACGAGGTCGTGGCGGGCGCGGAGGTGCGCGCGTTCGTGGGCGATCACCGCGACGAGTTCGTCACGGGTGAGCCGATGCACCACGCCTTCGCTGACCACGACGCGCTGACGCAGCCCGGGCAGGCAGTAGGCGAGGGGTTGTTCGACGTCGATCATCCGGACGTCGCGGGCGTAGAGCGGATCGTCGGCGTCGTCGGTCCGGTCGCAACGGTCGAGGATGTCGATGAGCTGACGGTGCGCCTTGCGCCGGGCGCGGGTGCGCAGGCCGACGCGGATCACGGTGTAGAACAGCCGCGCGCCGACGAGCAGGGTGAGCACGAAGACCCCGACGCAGAGGAGCCACAGCGGCCAGCCGAGGCGTTCGATCTCACGGACCGGGTGGGTCGTCGGGGTGCCGTCGGGACCGATCACGAGGATGTTCGCCGCGATCGCCAGGCCACAGCTGAACGCCGACAGCACGGCGGCCAGGGCAATGGCCTGCCACAGCGTCATCGCCGCGCGTGGTGCTCGGATCGGCCAGCGGGCCCGGGACAGTGCCTCGGGTACGGGTCCGGCGAGCACCAGGCTGACGATGCCGAAGAGCAAGGCGGTCATCTGGTGATTCCTCAGGGTGGGCTGCGAGTGGTGGTGCCGCGAATCTAGCCGGTGTCGCTCGTTCCGCGGGCGGCTTCGAGTTCATCGAGTGCGGAACGGAGGGCGGCCGCCTCGTCGGCGCCCACGCGACCGACGAAGGACACCAGGGCCGCATGTCGGGAGCCGGGAGCGGCGGCCTCGCTGAGCGCGTCGACCATGAGGCTGGCGACCAGGTCCTCGCGGGGATGGGTGGGGACGTACTTGTGGGCCCGGTCGTCGCGGATCTGCGTCACCAGGTTCTTCTTCGCCAGTCGCTGCAGGACCGTCATGACGGTCGTGTACGCAAGGGAGCGGTCCCGGGACAGTGCGGCGTGTACCTGCCGCACGGTCTGCGGGGTCGAACTCTCCCACAACGTGTCCATCACAGCGCGTTCGAGGTCGCCCAGGCCATTCATCTTTCGCATTTTACTGCTGTGCCTCCGTTTGTGGGTCCGGTGGATACCCAGTTGTTGCGTGTCGGTGTGCCGAGCGACGCCGATGTCGGTCACCACGCTCCTGACGTGGCCTTTTCCCGAACGCTTGACAGGTTGGTAAGGCTAGCCTACATTAAGTGTCACGTCGGACCGCGCGAGAGTCCTGAGGGCTGCAGAGACCCCCGGTCCACGGCACGGAAGGCCCCGCATCTCCCAGAGATGCGGGGCCTTCTGGGATCCTCGGGGGGCAAACGATCGGCGGTCGAGCCCGGTTCCCCGCCGAGTCCCGGACTGCTGTCGCCACGATCCGACCGACATGCGACTGTTGACGTCATGACTGCTGACAGTGCGGACGATGTTCTCCGGGATTCATTCGGCAAAGGGCTCGACGGGGTCCTGGGACTCGAGGTCGTCGAGGCCGGGCCGGACCGGATCGTGGCCACGATGGAGATCACCGAGCGTCATCATCAGCCGTTCGGCATCGTGCACGGCGGCGTCTATTGCGCGGTCGGTGAGAGTGTCGCCAGCATGAGCGGTTTCCTCTGGCTGCAGGATTCCGGGATCGGCGGCACCGCCGTCGGGGTGAACAACAACACCGACTTCCTCCGGTCCGTCCGCGCCGGCACGGTCACCGCGACGTCGACCCCGATCCACCGGGGCCGTCGCCAGCAGCTGTGGGCTGTCGACATGGTCGACCAGGACGGAAAGATGCTGGCCAAGTCGCAGGTGCGGCTGCAGAACATCGAGGTCACATAGGCCGTTGAGGCCCGCGTCACCCCATCGCCACTCGGCGCGCCGACCCCGTGTCGGCATGGCAGGATGACTCCTACTGCCCGGCCGGACCCACCGAACAGACCGTCCGGCCGAACACTCTCGAGGAGCGCTCCCGGTGCGACTGTCGCCGCATGAACAAGAACGGCTGTTGATCTCCTACGCGGCCGAGCTGGCCCGGCGGCGGCAGGGGCGCGGCCTGAAGCTCAACCACCCGGAGTCGGTCGCGCTGATCACCGATCACGTCCTGGAGGGCGCCCGCGACGGCCGGTCGGTGGCCGAGCTGATGACCTCCGGCCGCGAGGTGCTCCGGCGCGACGACGTCATGGACGGGGTGCCGGAGATGCTGCACGACGTCCAGGTGGAGGCGACGTTCCCCGACGGCACCAAGCTGGTGACCGTGCACGACCCCATCGCCTGACGCCCCGCGATCGGGGCACCGTCCGAGGTGGATCGTGGCGCCCCGCGCCCGTCCATCGAACAGCAGCAGTCCAGAGGAGACCGAAATGTCGGGTACGCATCCCGGCCCGCGATCGACACTCGTGCCGGGTGAGGTCATCGCCGCTGACGGGACCATCGAGCTCAACGCGGGTGCCGACGCCGTCGAACTCCGGGTCGTCAACTCCGGCGATCGTCCGGTGCAGGTCGGCAGTCACGTCCACTTCCCGCAGTCGAACGCCGCACTCGTCTTCGACCGCGCTCGCGCACACGGCCGCCGCCTCGACATCCCGGCCGGGACCGCGGTGCGTTTCGAGCCCGGCATCGAGATGACCGTCGGTCTGGTCCCGCTCGGCGGAACCCGCGAGGTGTACGGGATCTCCTTGGAGCCCCCCGGCGCCTGCGGGCCGGTCGACGCCGTCCGTACCGACGAGAGTGAGTGACGCATGGCCATCCTGGGACGTGACCGGTACGCACAGCTGTTCGGCCCGACCACGGGCGATCTGATCCGCCTCGCCGACACCGATCTGCTCATCGAGGTCACCGAGGACCTGTCGGGCGGACCGGGTCGCGCCGGAGACGAGGCCGTCTTCGGCGGTGGCAAGGTGATCCGCGAGTCGATGGGACAGAGTCGGGCGACCCGCGCCGACGGCGCCCCCGACACCGTCATCACCGGCGTCGTGGTCCTCGATCACTGGGGGATCATCAAGGCCGATTTGGGAATTCGGGACGGTCGCATCGTCGCGATGGGCAAGGCGGGTAATCCCGACACCATGGACGGGGTGCATCCGGACCTGGTCATCGGGCCGTCGACCGAGATCATCGCCGGCAACGGCAAGATCGTCACCGCCGGCGCCATCGACTGCCATGTGCACTTCATCTGTCCGCAGATCATGGACGAGGCGTTGGGCAACGGGATCACCACCGTGATCGGTGGCGGTACGGGTCCGGCCGAGGGCAGCAAGGCCACCACCGTGACACCCGGCGCGTGGCATCTGGCCTCGATCCTCGCCGCAACCGATCACTGGCCGATGAACATCGCGCTCCTCGGCAAGGGCAACACCGTCAGCGCCGAGTCGATGCACGAGCAGATCCGCGCGGGCGCTTCGGGTTTCAAGCTGCACGAGGACTGGGGCAGTACGCCCGCGGCCATCGACGCCTGCCTACGGGTCGCCGACGAGACCGGCGTGCAGGTCGCCCTGCACTCCGACACCCTGAACGAGGCCGGGTTCGTGGAGACGACCCTCGGCGCGATCGCCGGCCGCGGCATCCACGCCTACCACACCGAGGGCGCGGGCGGTGGTCACGCGCCGGACATCATCACGGTCGCGGCCTACCCGAATGTGCTTCCGTCGTCGACGAATCCGACGCGCCCGCACACGGTCAACACACTCGACGAGCATCTCGACATGTTGATGGTCTGCCACCATCTCAACCCCACCGTGCCGGAGGACCTCGCCTTCGCCGAGAGCCGGATTCGGCCGTCCACGATCGCGGCCGAAGACCTCCTGCACGACCTGGGCGCCATCTCGATGATCGGCTCGGACTCGCAGGCGATGGGCCGGATCGGCGAAGTTGTGCTCCGGACGTGGCAGACGGCGCACGTGATGAAGCGCAAACGCGGATCGCTGCCCGGCGACGGTCGGGCGGACAACAATCGCGCACGGCGCTACATCGCGAAGTACACGATCTGTCCGGCGCGTGCGCATGGCTTCGACGACGAGATCGGATCCGTCGAGGTCGGTAAGCTCGCCGACCTCGTGCTGTGGGACCCGGCGTTCTTCGGGATCCGCCCCGATCTGGTCATCAAGGGCGGCGCCATCGCGTGGGCGGCGATGGGCGACGCCAACGCCTCGATCCCCACGCCGCAACCGGTCTTCCCGCGCCCGATGTTCGGCGCCGCACCGAAACTCGCGGCCGCCACGTCGGTCAGCTTCGTCGCCCCGGGTGCCGACGCCGATCTCGCCGGGCGCATCGGGGTCGACCGCAGGCTCGTCCCGGTCAAGAACACCCGCGGCGTCGGGAAGGCCGACATGGTCAACAACGACGCCTGCCCGACGATCGAGGTCGACCCCGACACGTTCACGGTGCGGGTCGACGGTGAGGTGTGGGAGTCCGAGCCCGTCGCCGAACTCCCGATGGCGCAACGGTATTTCCTGTTCTGATGCGACCCGACGACACGAACCCGGGCGCCTCCGCGCCGCTGGCGATGATGCTGGCCCTGGCGGATTCGCGTCTACCGGTGGGCGGGCACGTCCACTCCGGTGGCGTCGAGCAGGCGATCACCGACGGATTCATTCGCACCGCAGGCGATCTCGCGTCCTTCCTGTACCGCCGGGTGACCACGAGCGGTCTCGTCGCGGCATCGGTGGCGGCGGCCGTGGCCGACGGCGCACTCGACGTGCCCCGCGCGCAACGCGAAACGGATGCGCGCACACCGTCGGCGGCCGCACGGAAGGCATCGCTGGCGCAGGGCCGGGGGATGGTGCGGCTGGCGCGGCGGATGTGGCCGGACGCCGACTGGTCGGCCCACCGGCCGTCGACGCATCTCCCCGTCATCAGCGGGTCGATCGGCGCGGTGTCCTCGCTGTCGGGTTTCCACACGGCCCTGATCCTCGTGTACACCACGATGAGCGGGTCGGCGACCGCCGGCCAGCGCCTGCTCGCACTCGACCCGGCCGACGTGTCGATCATGATCGCCGAACTCGGTCCCGAGTGCGAACGCGTCGCCGCCGAGGCCGCGGTCGGCCTGGCGGACCTGTCCGATCCGGTGCTCGACATCTTCGCCGAACGCCATGAGCGGCAACCGATGCCGCTGTTCATGTCCTGACCACCGCCCCACCCATCCCGTGACCCGGCGAAGTCGCCGTCGCGAACCGAGAGGAGTTCCCATGCCCCCGCATCTCATCGACGGGCAGCCGCACACCCACGACCACAACCGGCCGCGCCGCAAGCGCGAGCCCGGCGAGGCGCTGCGCATCGGTGTCGGTGGCCCGGTCGGATCGGGCAAGACCGCGCTGGTGGCCGCACTGTGCCGACAGCTCCGGGACGAGTTGTCGGTCGCCGTGCTGACCAACGACATCTACACGACCGAGGACGCCGACTTCCTGCGCCGCAACGCCGTTCTGCCCGATGAACGGATCACCGCCGTCCAGACCGGCGGATGTCCGCACACCGCCATCCGGGACGACATCACCGCCAATCTCGACGCCATCGACGATCTCGTCGAGGCGAACCCGCCGCTGGATCTGATCCTCGTGGAATCGGGCGGCGACAATCTCACCGCAACGTTCTCGACAGGTCTGATCGACGTGCAGATCTTCGTCATCGACGTCGCGGGCGGGGACAAGGTGCCCCGCAAGGGCGGACCCGGCGTCACGTTCTCGGACCTGTTGGTGATCAACAAGATCGATCTGGCCGAACGCGTCAATGCCGACCTCGAGGTCATGCGGCGCGACGCGGCGAAGGTCCGCGAGGGCCGGCAGACCGCCATGATCTCGCTGACCGAGGACCCGGCCGCGACGGACGTGCTGGCCTGGGTCCGGGCCCAACTGGCGGCCCCGGTCGCCGCCGGGTGACGATGCGCACCGAGGTCGACATCGTCGCCACCGTCGAGCGTGGCGTGCGTCATCGGGCGGTCGGGGGACTGGGCGTGCGGCTGACCGCGCCGGGCCACGTTCAGCTGATCGGCACCGCTGCCACGCCGCTCGGTGGTGACGAGATCGTGGTGCGCATCGAGGTCGAACCGGGTGCGCAGTTGCGCCTCGGCAGCGTCGCGGCGACGATCGCGCTGCCGGCCCGCGACCGTCCGGACTCGTCGGCTCGGTGGGAGATCGCCGTCGGCGACGGTGGTCGCCTGCGCATCGACCCGCAACCGACGGTCGTCGCCGGTGGCGCGGTCCACCGCTCGGACATCACGGCACGACTCGCCGCCGGCGCCACCCTCGATCTCCACGAGCACGTCCAGATCGGCCGGGCGGCGAGCATGACGGACGCCACCCTGGTCGACCGCGACCGGATGGGTGCCTGGACCGGGGGTCTGCGCGTCGAGGTCGACGATCAAGCGGTGCTGGCCCATCGGCTCTCGCTCGGTCAGGGCACACCCGCGGGGGCCGCGGGCCACCGGGCGGCGAGCAGCGTGTTCCGGTACCCCGACAACCGGCCCGGCGACGTGCACGGGACCGAGTTCGCCGCGCGTCTGCAACTGGCCGGCGGCGCCAGTCTGACCACCGCCCTCGGGACCTCGGTCAGCGCCGCGCGGCGGTTGGCCGACGGCCTGGAGATCGACTCTCTGGCCGTCGTGCCGTAGACGACCGCCGGCGAGCCGGCCGCCGTCCGCGGATCAGCTGGCCTCGGCCTCGGATTCCTTGCCGTCGGCGTCCTTGCCCTCGGTGGGGACCGAGCCCGTCTCCCCGGGAGCGGTCGACGCGGAGTCGACTGTTCCGGCATCGGTCTTCGCCGGTTCGGCATCGGAGGTCTCGCCGGCCTTCTCGAGCGCCGACAACTGGCCGATCGCGGTGCGCGCGTAGACCTGCTGCTCGGTCACCGCGAGCTGCGAACGGCCGCGCGTGGTGAACGCGAAGAACCAGTTGATCAGGGTGTTCAGGCGGTTGCGGAACCCGACCAGGTACACGAGGTGCAGCGCCAGCCAGCCGAGCCAGGCGAAGTAGCCCTCGGTCTCGAACGTCTTCTTGATGCCGGGGATCGGGACCTGCATCACCGCGGAGTACCGCGAGATGGTCGCCATCGAGCCCTTGTCGTAGTAGCTGAACGGCTTGCGCTGGTCGGGGGTCTGCCCCTTCAGCTCGGCCTTGATGGCGTCCGCGGCATAGCGGCCGCCCTGGATCGCGCCCTGCGCCACACCCGGGACCCCGTCGACGGCCATCATGTCGCCGACGACGAACACCTCGGGATGGCCGGGGATCGTGAGGTCGGGGAGCACCTTCACCCGGCCGGCGCGGTCGAGTTCGACGCCCGACTGCTCGGCGAGCTGCTGGCCGAGCGGGCTGGCCTGCACGCCGGCCGACCACACCTTGCACTGCGACTCGATGCGGCGGGTGGTGCCGTCCTTCTCCTTGACGACCAGGCCGTCGTAGTCGACGTCGACGACCATCGCGTTCAGCTGGATCTCGACGCCCATGCGCTCGAGGCGGGCCGCGGCCTTGCCGCCGAGCTTCGGGCCGAACGGCGGCAGGACGGCCGGCGCGGCATCGAGCAGGATCACCCGGGCCTCGGTCGGGTCGATGTTGCGGAACGCGCCCTTGAGGGTCTTGTCGCTCATCTCGGCGATCTGGCCGGCCAACTCGACACCGGTGGGGCCGGCGCCGACGACCACGAAGGTCAGCAGCTTGGCGCGCTCGGCGGGGTCGTGGGACAGCTCGGCCTGCTCGAAGGCGCCCAGGATCCGACCGCGCAGTTCGAGTGCGTGGTCGATGGTCTTCATGCCGGGCGCGTACTCGGCGAAGTGATCGTTGCCGAAGTACGACTGATCGGCGCCGGCGGCGACGATGAGGTCGTCGTACGGGGTGACCGTGATGCGCTCGAGCAGGCGGGAGGTGACGGTCTTGGCCTCGAGGTCGATGTCGTACACATCACCCATGAGCACCGCGGTGTTCTTCTGCTTGCGCAGGACCACGCGGGTGGCCGGTGCGATCTCGCCCTCGGCGACGATGCCGGTCGCCACCTGGTAGAGCATCGGTTGGAACAGGTGGTGGGTGGTCTTGGCGATCAGCGTGACATCGACATCGGCCTTGGCCAGTCGCTGGGCGGCGAACAATCCGCCGAAGCCCGAACCGATGATGACCACTTTCCGACGGGTCGTGGCTGCTCCAGCGGGGGCCTGGACGGCGGGGCTGCTCATCTCCAGACATCTCCTTCCAGGTCGTTGGGCAACGGTCGTGCGGACTTCGGCGGACCCGAGTGGGGTGCTACCCGAGGGGGCCGTGTAGCGCCGGGGCCGGAGTACGACCGTGCATGTTCTCAACGGTAGTCAATGATGATCCGATGGGCGCGGCCAGAGGGGTGTTGCGCTCACGCGGTGAGACCCCCGGCCGACGACCATCGTTGCGAGCGCTCCTGCCAGTCGGCTCGGAGGAGCTCGTATTCGACCTCGGACCGGTCGCGGTCCGGGTGGATGGTCAGCAGCTCGGCCGAGTCCGCGGCGTCGTCGCAGAGGTGGATGGCGCACAGCGTCATCCCGAGCTTCTCCATCACGCGACGCGACGAGGCGTTGCGGGCGACCGTGCTCGCGAACACGCGCTCGGTGCCGAGGTGGTCGAACGCGAACGCGACGAGGGCGAACGCCGCCTCGGTCGCCAGGCCGCGGCCCCACACCGTGCGCCGGAGGCGATAGCTCAGTTCGAGTTCGGCACGGTTGCTGTGCCGTGGTGTGCGCAGCGAGATCCAGCCGAGGAAGGCGGCGGTGGCGGGGTCGCACAGGATCCAGGTGCCGGTGCCGTGTCTGCGGTGTTCGGTCTCGGCGCGGGGGACCACCCAGTCCTCGATCACGGCGCGCGGTGTCGCGGCACCGCCGCTCACGTACCGCATGACCTCGGGATCGCTGTCGAGGTGGACGAGCTCGTCGACATCGGCGGCGGACACCGGGCGCAGCCGAGCCCGTGCCGTGTCGATGTTCACCCGAGCCCCTCACCGCGCGCGGGGGTGCGCGCACCGATTCGCCTGACGTCCTGCCCCGGCGAGTGAGTCTACGGTCTGGTCGGCTGTGACTCCTGCAGTTCGTCGTACGCGTGTCCCGCACTAAGATCGCGCCGTGGCCCCCCACCGAGATGCCCCCGATCCAGATGCCCTCGATCCCGAGGCAACCGCAGCCGGTTCCGCCGGACCGGACTACGTCCTCGACATCCCGGTCGCGCTGCGCTGGGGCGACATGGACATCAACAACCACATCAACAACGTGCAGATCTCCCGGATCTTCGAGGAGAGCCGGGTGCGTTCGTTCTATGAATGGATGCCCGACCGGCCGCGGAAGTTCTCGTTCCTCGTCGCGCGTCAGGACATCGAGTTCTCCGCTCCCGTGCACTACTCGCTCGACCCGGTGCACGTGCGCACCTGCATCGGACGCGTGGGCCGGTCGTCGTTCGTCATGGCGCTGCGCCTGATCGACCAGTCCGGGACGCTGTGCGCCACGGCCGAGACCACGATGGTCGTCGTCGACCCGGACACCGGCCGACCCACCCCGATTCCCGACGACGCCCGGCCGCTGCTGACCGCGCGCCTCGGCGAGCCGGTGCGTTTCCACACGCCCCGGTCGAACGCCGCGGGCTGACCGGGCCGGGCCCCGGAGTCACAGCCGTCCCATGCTCATCCTGCACCGCGCCGAACGCACCGACACGCTGGCCGATGCGCTGGCCGAGGTCCTCGCGCACCCGCTGGGCGACCCGATGCGCCCGGAGATCGTGTCGGTTCCCGCCGCGGGAGTCGAGCGGTGGCTCGCCCAGCATCTGGCCCGACGCCTGGGGGCAGGGGCCGGCGACGACGGGATCGCGGCCAACATCGATTTCACCGGACCGCCCCGCCTGGCTGACGCCATCGTCGCGGCGGTGCTCGGTGACACGCGTCTGAACACCTCGGGCTCGCTGACGGCGCCGGACGATCCGTGGCGCGCGGCCGAACTGACGTGGCCGGTGCTGCGTGTCCTCGACGACCGCGTCGACGACCCCGCGCTCGACGTGATCGCGCGGCACATCGGCGCGGGCGACACCTCCTCGCCCCGGATCGGGCGCCGCTACGCCACCGCACGCCATCTGGCCGAGTTGTTCGACCGGTACGGGCGGTCGCGCCCGTCGCTGATCGCCGACTGGGCCGCCGGCCACGATCTCGACGGTGCCGGCCGCCCCCTGCGGGACGACCTGGCGTGGCAGCCCGGGTTCTGGCGCGCGGTCCGCGCCGAGATCGGCCGGCCGCATCCCGCGGAGGATCTCGCCGCGGTCTGCGATCGGCTGCGCACCGACCCCGCGGCGGGGGGATTGCCGGAACGACTGTCGGTCTTCGGGCCGACGCGGATCACCGAGTCGTTCCGTCAGATCGCCGCGGCCGCAGCCGTCCACCACGATGTCCACCTGTTCGTGCCCCACCCGAGTCCGCGGCTGTGGGCGGACCTCGGTGCCCTCGTCGACCCCGACTCCGGCAACGGGGTCCCACCTCGACGCGGGGAGTGCGAGCTCCCCGAACTGCGAAACCCCCTGCTCGCCGGTCTCTCCCGTGATCTGCAGGAACTCCAGTTGCGGCTCGCTCCGATCGTCGATCGGGACCTGCACCATGTGCCGCGGGAGTCGGTGCTGGGCGACACCGCGCTGCACGTCGTCCAGTCGGGGATCCGCGACGACCTGGCTCCCGCGCCCGGCCTCACCGACACGTCGGACCAGACCGACACGTCGGACCCGACCGTCTCCGCGGACCCGTCCGTCGAGGTGCACGCGTGTCACGGGCCCGAGCGGCAGATCGAGGTCCTGCGGGATCGGTTGCTGCATCTGTTCGCCGCCGATCCCGAGCTGCAGCCGCGCGATGTCCTCATCATGTGCCCGGACGTCGAGACCTTCGCGCCCCTGATCCGTGGCGCATTCGGACAAGCGGGACTTCCGCATCCGGCGTTCGACCTGCGAGTTCGGCTCGCCGACCGTGGAATTCGCCATGTGAACCCGATCCTCGACGTGATCGTCGGAGTCGTGGAGCTGGCCGCGGGCCGGGTGACCGCCGGTGACGTCGTCGACCTCCTCGGCGCCCCGCCGGTACGAACCCGGTTCGCGATGACCGACGACGACCTGGATCTGATCCGGCAATGGCTGGCGCACAGCAACGTCCGGTGGGGGATAGGCGTCGCCGAACGCGCCCGCTACGGTCTCGAACGGTTCCGCCAGGGCACCTTCGACGCCGGCCTGGACCGCATCGCCCTCGGCGTCGTCGCCGAGGAGGCCGACGACGAATGGCTCGGTACCGCACTGCCGCTCGCCGGAGTGGAGAGCACCGGCATCGATCTCGTCGGTAGGTTCGACGAGTTCCTCGACCGACTCGGTCGGGTGCTGGCCGAACTGCGGGAAGCCGCTCCCGCGCACCGATGGGCGGAGACGCTCATCGACGCCGTCTCGTCGCTGACGGCGACCGAGCCCGCCGAGGATTGGCAACGCGCACAGGCCATCCGAATGCTCAGCGAGGCCTTCGGGGACACCCGACCGGTCGAGCCGGAGGAGGTGCTGCGTCTGGCGGACGTGCGGGACCTCCTGTCGGCGCTGGTCGCCGGCCGGCCGACGCGCTCGAACTTCCGTACCGGAGAACTGACGGTGTGCACGATGGTGCCGATGCGCTCGGTGCCGCACCGGGTGATCGTGCTGCTCGGGATCGACGCCGAGGTGTTCCCGCGTGTCCAGCGTATCGACGGGGATGACGTACTCGGCGTCGATCCGCTGGTGGGCGAACGCAATCCGCGGGACGAGGACCGGCAGTGTTTCCTCGACGCGATCTGCGCCGCGCAAGATGCCCTCCTCGTCTTCTACAGTGGCGCCGACCCCGTCTCCGGCCGGCGGATCCCGCCCGCTGTGGTCGTGAGCGAACTGGTCGACACGCTCACCGGTCTGACCGGCGTGAGTCCCGTTCGCCGGCATTCGCTGCACGGGTTCGACGCGCGGAACTTCACCCCCGGTGGCGTGCCGGGAATCGCGGGGCCGTTCAGCCACGACGCGTCGATGCTTCGCGGAGCCGAGGCCTTACGCGAGCCGACGCGGCGCGTGGTGGTCGCCGCTGCCGAGGTGCTGCCCGCGCCGGAACGGAACCCCGACACCGAGGACATCGACCTCGCGACCCTCATCGACTTCCACGTGGACCCGATCGTGGCGTTCGTCCGCCAGCGCCTCGGTGCCCGCATCCCCGACGACGACCGGCCACACGACGACCAGCTCGATGTCGAACTGGAACCACTGGACAAGTGGGGGATCGGCGACCGATTCCTCTCCCGGATGCTGACCGGGGTGTCCATCGGGGAGTGCGAGGCGGCCGAGCTCCGGCGCGGCACGCTGCCGCCGTTCGCCTTCGGCACCCGCGAGCTCCGCGCGATCTCGCGGACGGTCACGCGGCTGTACGGCGTCGTCGAGCCGTTGCGCACAGGGACTCCCACGACCCTCGACGTCCTGGTCCGACTACCCGACGGCCGCCGGGTGCACGGAACGGTCGGTGACGTGTTCGGCGACACCGGGCCGGCCGCGTTGGTGCGGCCGACGTACTCCAAGCTCAAGGCCAAACAGCAACTCAGCGGCTGGATAACGCTTCTCGCGGTGGCCGCCGCCGCGACCCAGGGCAATGCCGCGGCGCGGTCGGTGGACTCGGCGGTCCTGATCGGGCGGGCCCCGCGAGGCGGCGGGACCACTACCATCACACTCCGGCGCCCCGAGGATCCGGTTCCGTTGCTCCACGACCTCGTCCGGCTACGTGACGAGGGTCTTCGTCGTCCGCTGCCGCTGCCGCTGGAACCCGCGTACACGTTCGTCGAGAACGACGGGCCCGGCCGGCGCAGCACGTTCTCGCTCGCCAACGCCCGCCGGAACTTCGACGACAGATTCGGTGCCGCGCACGACCCATATGTGAAGCTCGCATTCGGCGGGGACGTGCTGGCCGAGATCGATTTTGACGACCTCCTCGACGGCGCGACACCCGACCACCGCACCGTCGGCGGTGTCGAACTGCCCATGGCCGACGACGAACCGTTGTTCGCCGGGCTGGCGCGAACCGTGTGGGTGCCACTCGATGAGCACCGGGAGGGCACGTGAGACGGCCGGCCACCTTCGACGTCACCGCCGACCTGCCGGATCACACCACGGTCCTGGAGGCGAGCGCCGGAACCGGAAAGACCTACGCCATCGTCGGACTCGCCGCCCGGCACATCGCCGAGGGAGTCCCGATCTCGGAGATGCTGCTGGTGACCTTCAGCCGGGCCGCGACCGCCGAGCTGCGCGAACGCATGCGAGACCGTGTGCGCGAGTTGCTCGACGGGCTCGACCGTCCCGGTGCCGCCCCCGGCCACGACGCGCTGCTGCAGATGCTGGCGCAGGGAGCACCGGACGAGGTCGCCACCCGTCGTCGCAATCTCGCCCGCGCTCTGAGCGACTTCGACGCGTCGACGATCGCGACCACCCACACGTTCTGCAACCGCATGCTGGAGGCGCTGGGGTTCCTGGGTGAGCGTGAACTGGTCTACTCGATCGTCGAAGAGGTCGACGAACTCACCGAAGAGGTGGCACTGGACCTCTACCTGCGCGGCTTCTGGGCAAGCGACACACCGGAATTCGACTTCACCGAGGCGCGGTCGATCGCCCGCGACGCGGTGCGCCAGGCGTCGGTCGCGCTGGCGCCGGACGAGTCCGAGTCGACCGACGGGCCGGGTGCCGATGCGGTGGCCGCCCGTCGGGTGAGTTTCGCGTCCGCGGTCCGCCGCATCGTCGAGGCGCGCAAACGTGATGCGCGCGTACGGACCTACGACGACCTGCAGGCCATCCTGCAACGCATCGTGACCGACCCGGTGGTCGGCGAGCGCGCGTGCGAACGTATCCGCAACACCTTCACCGTGGTCCTGGTCGACGAGTTCCAGGACACGGACCCGTTGCAGTGGGACATCCTGCGCCGGTGTTTCCACGGCCATCGCCGACTCATCCTCGTCGGCGACCCCAAACAGTCGATCTACGGGTTCCGCGGTGCCGAGGTCCTGAGCTACCTCGCCGCGGTGTCCTCGGCCGACACCTTGCAGGCGCTCGACGTGAACCGGCGATCCGACGGCGCGCTCGTCGACGCCCTCGGACATCTGTACGGCGAAGCGGCGCTGGGACATCCGGGCATCGTGGTGCATCCGGTCTCGGCGGCACACCCGGGCAGCCGGCTCGACGGTCGTCCGCCGCTACGCATCCGCGCGTTCCTGCGCACCGACTTCACGTCCCGTAACGCCTACAACCTGCCCGCGGTGAAGGACGTCCGCGACCGGATCGCGGTCGATGTCGCCGACGACATCGCGCAGACCCTCGCCCAGGGCGCTCGGCTCGAGGTCGACGGAACCTCCCGCCCGGTGGATCCCGGCGACATCGCGATCCTGGTGCGGCTCAACAGCACCATCGAGCCGCTCCAGCGGGAGCTCGCCGAGCGCGGCATCAACTCGGTGATCGGGTCGGGGGTCAACGTGTTCTCCACGACCGCGGCCCAGCACTGGCTGTGGGTGATGCGTGCCGTCGAACAACCCTCCCGCGCGGACCGCGTGCGGTTGGCGGCGCTCACGACCCTGCTCGGCTGGTCGATCGAGAAGGTGGCCACCGCAGGCGAACCCGAGGTCGCCGAGCTCGGGGCCGAATTGGCATCGCTGGGACGGGTGTTCGTGCAGGGCGGGTTCGCCGCGATGGCGCAGCGCCTGCTCGACTCGCACGGTGTCGCCGCGCGCGTCCTGGCCACCGAGAACGGTGAACGCATCCTCACCGATCTCCTGCAGGTGTCCGCGCTCTGCAACAAGCACGTGGTCGAGACCTCGGCGGGAGTCAGCGGCCTCGTCGAGTGGCTGGCCGAGCGGATCGCCGACACGTCCGCGCGCCAGCGATACGAAGACCAGAGTCGACGACTCGACCGCGACACCCAGGCCGTCCAGATCATGACCGTGCATGCCAGCAAGGGCCTGCAGTTCCCGATCGTCTACGTGCCCTACGGCTGGGACGGGACGTGGATCGGCGACCGCGGCAACATCACCTACCACGACGAGTCGGGTACCCGGCGTCTCGATGTCGGTGGCGGGCAGGCGCCCGGCCGCGCGGCGCGGCGCAAGCGGTACGCCGAGGAGACGGCCGGCGAAGACCTCCGGCTGCTCTACGTCGCGCTGACGCGGGCGCAATCGCAGGTCGTGGCGTGGTGGGCGCCGTCGATGAACACCACGAGCGGGCCGCTGCACCGGCTGATCTTCGGGCGCGACACCGCGACCCGAATCCCTTCCGAGACCGGCGAATCGGTGTGGTCGGTCGCCCCCGACGTCCCCATACCCGACGACGACGCCACGTGCGTCGGCGTCCTGCGCACCCTGACCGGGCGCGATGCCGCGATCTCGGTCGAGCCCGCCGGCCGGATCGAGGCCGGTGCGGTGGCGGCCCCGCCGCACGCCGATGTCGAGACGGCGACCCTCGGGGTCGCGCGGTTCCGGCGCGCCATCGATCAGGAATGGCGTCGTACGTCGTACTCGGCCATCGTCGCCGACGTCGCGCACGGCGCACCCGGGGGCCCCGCCGGTTCTGTCGTCACCACCGGCAGCGAACCGGCCGACGACATCCTGGGTGACGAGCCGGCCGCCGACCCGGTCGAGCACGACGAGCCGCCCGCAGAGGGGCACCGAGCGGGGTCGCCGTCGCTGATGAACGGGCTGCCCTACGGTGCGGCGTTCGGCACCCTGGTGCACGAGGTCCTCGAATACGTCGACACCTCGGCGCCCGACATCGAGACCCATGTGCGCGAATTGTGTTCGCGCGCACTCGGGGTCCTGCCGGCCGACATCGACGCCGACGTACTGGTCGCCGCGCTCGTCGGCGTCCTCACCACGCCACTCGGTTTCGGCGATCTCTGGGGCGTCGAGCCGGGAGATCGCCTCGCCGAGCTCGACTTCGAGCTCCCGCTGGGGCCGCCGGATCGCGCCCCCGGCGCCCGTGGGGCGACGCCGGGGGTGTTCGCCGAACTGCTGGACCGGTATCTGCCCGACGACGATCCGTTGCGTGACTACGTCGATCACCTCCGCGAGCTCCCCGATCGTGAACTGCGCGGCTTCCTGACGGGCAGCATCGACTCGGTGCTGCGCACCCCGGACGGCCGCTACGTGGTCGTCGACTACAAGACCAACCGCATCCGGGCGGGGGACCTGGTCGTCGAGGACTTCGACACCGCGGCCATGGCAGGCGAGATGATCGCCGCCCACTATCCGCTGCAGGCGATGCTGTATTCGGTTGCGCTGCACAGGTATCTGCGCTGGCGCGTCGTCGGCTACGATCCGGTCCGGCATCTCGGCCCGGTGCAGTACCACTTCGTGCGCGGCATGGCCGGGCCGGGCACGCCGCCCGGTTGCGGCGTGTTCGAGTGGGATCTGCCCGCAGACCTGATCCTCGCATTGTCCGATGCACTGGCGGGTGCGTCCCGATGACCGTGTCCGACGTCCAGGTGGTGGAGTGGGCCACCGGTGTGCTCGCCGAGTGGAACGCGGCCGGAGTCCTCGCCGCCGCGGACGTGCACATCACCGACCGTCTCGTGACGATGTGCGCCGAGCCGGTGTCCGAGATCGCGCGTCTCGGCGCCGCGCTGGCGGTCCGTGCGGTGCGGCTCGGTTCGACGTGCCTCGCGCTGGACCGTTTGGGCGAGCTGGCCGGCGACGACACCGCCGACCTCACCATCCCGTCGTCCGATGCGGTGCTCGACGCACTGCTCGAGAGTCCGCTCGTCGCGGGCAGCGAGGCGGGTCCGTTGCGTCCGTTGGTGGTGCGACGGTCCATCGATGGGCCGCTGGTGTACCTCCAGAAGTACTTTCGGCAGGAACAGACGATCCGCGAGACGCTGGCCCGCCGCGCACAGACGACACCCGTGGTCGAAGCCGATGCGCTGCGCGCTGCGATAGCCGCCGTCTACACCTCGCCCGAGGACGGGCACCTGCAGAAGCTGGCGGCAGCGGTCGCCGCGACCCGCTGGACCACCGTCCTGGCGGGCGGTCCCGGCACCGGCAAGACCTACACGGTCGCACGCATTCTCGCGGTACTGGACGCCCTGCAGGGACCCGGCCTCCGTATCGGACTGTGCGCGCCGACGGGCCGGGCGGCGGCTCAGCTGCAGGCCTCGGTGGAAGCGGAGTCGACGGTTCCCGTCACGGCGCACGCCGTCACGCTCCACTCGTTGCTCGGCTGGCGCCCGGGTGCCAACCCGAGGTACGGCCGCGGGCGGACCCTGCCGCACGACGTCATCGTCGTCGACGAGACCTCGATGCTGTCGATGACCGCGATGAGCCGTCTGCTCGACGCAGTCCGTCCGGATGCACGGGTGATCTTCGTCGGTGACCCGCATCAGCTCGCGTCGGTCGAGGCCGGAGCGGTGCTCGCGGATCTCGTCGAACGGGCGGATGTCGCTGGAGTGCAAGGAGATTCGGGAACCGTGACGGCGGTATCACAGGCCGCGCTCGAGGCGGTGGGCCTGGATGCTGATCATGAACTGGAACCCGAGGACACCGATCATCTCGCCGGTGGCGTGATCACCCTGCGGCGCCAATTCCGTTTCGGCGGCGGCATCTCGCGGGTCGCGGCGGCCGTGAACGCCGGTGACGCAGACGAAGTCCTGAGACTGGTCGCCGCGGACGACGTCCCGAACGTCGAACTCGTGGCGCCCGACGACCTCGATGCCGTCCGTGCCGATCTCGTCGAATGGGGCCGGGCGCTGCGGGCAGCGGCCCGTCGTGCCGATGCCGACGGGGCGCTCGACGCGCTCGATGCCCACCGGGTGCTGTGCGCGCACCGGGAGGGGTCATGGGGTGTCCGTGGCTGGTCGGCCAGGATCACCGAGTGGCTGGGCACAGCCGGCGCCGAGCTGGCCGGATGGTATGCGGGACAGCCCATCCTGGTCACCGCCAACGACCGCCAGACGGCGACGTTCAACGGCGACACGGGCGTGGTGATCGCCGATCCCGAGGGCCGGACGCAGGGGGCCGACGGCGTCCGGGTCGCCTTCCGTCGCGGCGGATCGGTGCGACTCCTGCACCCGACGCAGCTAGCCGACGTCGTGTCGGTTCACGCGATGACCATCCACCGCAGCCAGGGCAGCCAGTTCCGACAGGTCACGGTGATCCTCCCACCCACGGGCTCAGAACTGCTCACCCGGGAGTTGCTGTACACCGCCATCACCCGCGCCCGCGACCACGTGCGGATCGTCGGGACACCCGAGGTGCTGGCCGCGGCGGTCGACCGCCGCGTGCAGCGGGCCAGCGGTCTGCGATCGGCCGTGACTCCGTACGACCGCTCCTAGTGGTGTGTCTCGGTTTTAGCTAACTCCTTGTTCGAGTGCGGCGCGGGCGCGGGCGACCTTGGCCAGGATCGACCTGGAGGTTGCGGTCCAGACATATGGTGTCGGGTTGTCGTTGTGGGCGTT